>CAZGVR010000117.1:0-2509 GCA_964528945.1 uncultured Myxococcales bacterium | reverse complement strand
AAAGCGCCGCCACGACCACGAACTCGGTCACGGCCGACGGGTCCACCACCCCCTTGCCTATGGTCTTGGCCACCGCGGTGGAGAAGAAGGCCCCGAGGATGTTCATGCACGCCGCCAGCACGACGGCCTTGGTAGGCGACAGCACACGGGTGGAGACCACGGTCGCGATGGCGTTCGCGGAGTCGTTCCAGCCGTTCGATACGTCGAACAGGATGGCTAGCACCACTATCAGTATGATGATCTCAGCCATACTTGAGGACTATCGACTCCATGATGTTGGCAACGTCCTCGCACTTGTCAGTCGCTTCCTCGAGATCCTCGTAGATTTCCTTCCACTTGATGATCAGGATCGGATCCTTCTCCTCCTCGAACATCTTGCCCAGGACCTCGCGGAAGGTCCTGTCGTTCTGGTTCTCCTTTGTGTGGATGGCGATGCAGAGGTCGTGCACGTACGTGTACTTCTTCTGCCGCAGGTGGGTCAGCGTCTTGTAGACCAGCTCGACGGCCTCCTCCAGGGTCTTCGCCAGGGCGACCGCCTCCCGGGTGCTGCTCTTCAGCTTGAAGATCTGCGCCCTCTCGGCTGCACCCCACATCAGATCCAGGATGTCGTCCATGCGCGTGGCAAGGTGGTGGATGTCCTCGCGGTCGATGGGCGTGAGGAACGTCTGGTTGAGCTTCCGTATGATCTCGTGCGTGATTAGATCGTTGTCGTGCTCCGCGTCGGCGAGCTCCTTCGTCTTCGCGGGCATCTTCTCGAAGTCCTCGAACAGCTCGACCAGGGCGCGGGAGCCCTTGATGAGGTTCTGGCCCACCTTGTCGAACAGCTCGAAGAAGTCTGTTTCCTTCTTGAAGAAACTCATGTTTCCTCACACGGCTCGGATGTTTCAAGCGATCGAGGGGGAAGTTGCGGCCCTGTATAGTAGGGGGTCGTTGGCGTGTCAACCGGGAATGGCCGCGGTCCATGCCGCGGCCGTCCGAGCGGGCCTCAGGCCCGGGGCGCCAGGAGCCCGTTCGACTCGAGGAAGGCGACAATCTGGGCCGACACCCCGTCCGGGCCGCTCGACGCCGGCTTGACCACCACCTCGGGATCGCGCGGGGCCTCGTACGGCGCGTCCACTCCCGTGAAGCCGGACAGATCGCCCTCGCGCGCCTTCTTGTACATGCCGCGCGGGTCGCGCTCCTCGCACACCTCGACCGGCGTGTCCACGAAGACCTCCACGAAGCCCAGGCCTGCGTTGCCGAGCAGCGCTCGCGCCTGCTCCCGGTCCTTCCTGTACGGCGATATGAAGCTCGCGATGGCTATGAGCCCCGAGTCGGCGAGGAGCTTCGCGACCTCGGCCACCCTCCTGATGTTCTCCTCGCGGTCCCTCTCGCCGAACCCGAGGTCCCGGTTGAGGCCGTGACGGATGTTGTCCGAGTCCAGGACGTACGCCATGAACCCGCGCTTCACGAGCTCCTTCTCGAGCCTGAAGGCCGTCGTGCTCTTGCCGGCGGACGGCAGGCCGGTGAGCCAGATCGTGCATCCCTTCTGCCCGAGGATTGCCTGACGCTCCTCCCTCTGCACGTGCTCCGAGGCCCATGCCTTGTCCACCGGGAACCGGCTGGCCACGGCCGCGACCTTCATCAGGTCCGGCCTGAGCTTCCTGATCGACGCGACGACCTCCTCCATGCATCCCGCGTTGTAGAACTTGACCAGGAACGACTGCAGCGCGATGTCGCCGTAGAGGTCTATCCCTATCCTGCTCGCGCGCTGGAACACGCGGCCGAGCGGGTCGCCATTGGCCACGGCCTCGAGCAGGAGGATGAAGGCCAGAGGCTTCTTGCCGTATCGGGAGAACACGTAGAGCGGGGCAGAACTCTTCTCGTAGATCGCCTCGTAGAATCGGGTCACGTCCGCGAGCTTGATCTCCTCGCGGCGAACCGGGATCGACACGTACCTGAGGCCCAGGTCCCGGGCCTTCTTCTCGATGAACCCCCCGAACTTCTCCTCATCGTCCCTGACGTCCACAAGGGTCTTGAAGCCGATGCTCGACAGCTGCTCGAGATCGCTGCTGTCCGGCACCTGGCCTACCGTGATCCTGGAGTCCATCTTGCGCGCGTTTCTCATGGGAACCTCCCCGTGCGAGTGACAGGAGTGTCACCCGATGAGAGGCTATGATCTTGCGGCGGATGGCGGGTATCGTGGTCCTGACCAAAGACGGACTATGCTTTCTGCATTCCGTCCATAGCAATACCCACGATCAGCTTTCCTCGAGCACGAGCTCGATCTCCTCGTCGGTCATGCCCAGTCCCTTGCCGACCTTGGTGACCAGGGCCTTCTCCGACCTGGAGACCTCGCCGTCCACGGCCACGGCCTCCAGCAGTTCGCCCATGAGCTCGTCTCGCGAGTCGATGGACGAGATCTCCTTGGTCATGGCCTCGGGATCGTCGTCCGCGTTCCTGGCCATGACCTCCTTGCGCTGGTCCTTGTCCAGCTCGTAGCGGTCCATGAGCTGGGCGAGGAGCTCCA
>CAZGVR010000116.1:0-9743 GCA_964528945.1 uncultured Myxococcales bacterium | reverse complement strand
GTGCCTCCCGTGCATGGCAGGCGATGTCCGACACCAACACGAGCCGCAGCATGACGATGAACCAGGAGGCAAGCTCGATTTGCCGCTCGATCGGGATTGGCAAATGGTACCGAAGGTCCTCGAGCATGACGGAAGGAGAAGGATCATCCTCGAGCTTTCGCCGCGTCCACCAGAGCAGATGAAGGCCACTCGTCCAGCTCCCTTTGCGCTCCACGCACCTTTTCGTGTAGGCCCGGGCCAGGCTGAGCATGGCCAGCTCGGCTCGAGGCCCGGGCAATGCCTTCAGCTGGGAGAGGGACTCGATCTTCGTCTTGAGCTCCCCGAACTCGGTCACGCGATTCGCTATGGGGTTTCCATTTATCAGATCCAGGTTTCCCGACTGGTAGACATCGTCCGTCGCAGCTCTGCCGTCCGCGATCTTCTTCAACCTCTGATCCGGCCCGAACTTTTTCGAATGAGTGCTGTTCTCCTTGATCGCCGAGTCCAGCAAGAGATCCTTTCTCAGCAACAGGCTGCACGTCGTCTCATCGGACCGGCGGAGGACGATCCTCTGTTCTACGCAGTACCCGGCCGTGAAGCCCAAGGAACCGGCCTGCAATGCGTTGTACCAGCAATTCGAACATGAAATCAGATTGGCCATCCCATACCTACCTGAAAACGTCCCTCACGAGTGCGCCGAGATCCGCATCGGTGGAATCCTGGAACCTCCTGAAATCGGCAAGGTGCTCCGAGTTCTCCTCCACGTATCGCCTGGCCTGCATGACCTCGAAGCTGCTTCGCCAGGCAGCGTCACCCTTTCCCTTTCCTCGAAGCCAATCGAGCAGTTCGAGTCGTGAGATATGGCGTACCGAACGACTCGCAAGCTCCTTGACGGTCGTTTCGTAGACCTTCCCTTCCTGCCCGGCATATCGCTCCGCGACCGATTTGTCCTCCGACATGGAGAGGTATGGGGTATCCCTTCCGGCTCCGTCCAGGTAGAGAATGTGGCGCACGACCGAAGGATCGGCAGAAGGTCGTGGGAGTGCAGGCCCCGAGGTCCGATCACCCCTGAAGAGCGGATCTCTGGATTCCCTCCACCTGTCCGATTCCCGCTTCATGCTGCATGCCTCGAATCGACATCATCGAATGTACGTCATGAATCCGCCAACTGTCCACCCATTGCCGGTCACCGCACGATTCCACGAGCGAACCGTGCTCACATTTCGATATTCCGACGCCCCGAGCCGAGGAGGGCCTCTTGCTCTATCCAGCAGCCCGCGACCAGCAGGGCAGCGAGCAGATCCGACAGCCGAGCATCGGGGTGCGCTTCGATGTCCGCCCGGATCGCCCTCGCGGCTCGCTGGGACAGCGGGAGGCGGGCGGCGGCCGACTCGACCTCGGCGCGCGACATCCGGAAGAACCTGCACCCCGGGCCAGCCCACGATGCGACGAGCCTCGCAATCCTGACGCCGTCGAGGTCGAGGTCCGCCCATACCCTGATCGTCGCGCCGGATTCCCTTGCCTGCTCCACGATCGCACGCACGCCGCGACCGGGGTACCCTGCCGACCACACGACCAGGGGATCGCCGGCACCATCGACCTCGCCCCGGCAGCAGGCCTCGAACGGCGCCAGGTTCTCGACGACCAGGACCCCGTCCGGCGGGAATCCGACCTTCGCGACACGACAGGCGGATTCCGCCGGCACGCCGAGGAACGGGCCGACCTCATTCAGTCGAATGACGCTTTCCCCGCAGGAGATCACGCCAGCCCCACCCACGAGGACAATCGCTCCTCCATCCCTGATGCCCAGCGCTTCCAGTGGGCCCACGACGCGCTCGACGCGTCCGCGGATGCGGGACAGATCCTTCGAGTCCCCCAGAAATCGAGCGGAGAACACGCGGGACGCCAGGATCTCGCCCGAGTCCGCGTGGGCCGCGACGGCCGCTAGGGCCCTGACGACGCGTGCGTCCATACCCTCGGAGGCCGCCTCGTCGAGCGCGGCTTTCACGTCCTCAGTGACCGGATGGCTCAGCCCTTCGACTGCGGATCGGGCCCCGGCAATGGCCGCGAGCAGGGCTGCCCGCTCGCCGGGCTCGACGTACTCCCGCAGATCCCCTTCCGAGAGCACCACCACACCGTCGCACTCCTCCCGCCCCCCGCGCACGCGCCATCCCAGCCGGACGAACCCAGCGCGCATGAGCACATCGAGCCATTCCTCCACCGTGCTGCCCGGCACTCCTGCCACCCTCGGCGGGCGCCTGCCGGCATCCTCGTCTGCCGGATCGTCTCCGGTCGCCCCGGAGGCCCGGCTCAGGATCGCCCTCGCGATCCTGCGGCCCTCCCCGTCGGGAATTGGCGGCACTTCCGGGGATGCAGCCTCCCTCTCGATCCCGATCACGGGCCTCGGGACCCGCACGGCCCTGACTGCTCCGCATACGGAGCAGACGGAGACACGCCGCGCTTCTCGGATTCGCAGCGTCCCCTCTCTCCTCCATTCGCCCCAGATCAGACGCTGCGACCAGCGGCACTCGTGATCCAGCGCCTCTCCGGCAGATGCCATGATCAGGCCTCCGCCACGACCGGCACTGGAGCGTGCGCCTCGGACGGGGACTTCTTGCGCAGCATGATCACCGTGGAGGCCGGGTCGAGCTGCGCCCTGTCCAGCGTCGTCGGGGCCGTGAGGATGAACTGGGCCCCAGAGGCTCGGAGGAACCGGCCGACCTCGTCGATGCGATCGACCGACAGGTGGGCGAACGGCTCGTCGAGGACGAAGAAGCCGCGGCCCTCGGTCTCCACCATTGCCATCAGGAGCACGAGGCCCGCGATCACCTGCTGCCCGCCGCTGAAGGATGGATCACCGAGAGGGAGAGGCTCCTTGCCGTCGAATCCGAAACCGACCGCAATGCCGGCCTCGTCGAGCGCCCTGTCGTCGTCCTCCAGCCTGGGAAGGTCCATCTCGATCCGGACGCTCGCGCCGCCTGCGATGACCTCGGCGCGCGTCCTGTAGCCGTGGAGCGCTGCGCCCACAACGTCCAGGTACCTCCGCCTGCACTCCGCGAGCTCGGCCCTGGCGCGCTCGGACTCCGCCCTTCGTGCCTTCACGTGCACCTCCATCTCGAGGACGCTTCTCTCGAGGTGCGCGGCCTCCTCGCGGGTTCCGGCCGGCGGCGGATCGCCCATCCGCACGAGATCGTTCTCGGCCCGGACGAGATCCGCCCGGACCGTGTCGACTCCATCCAGCTCGAAGCGCCCGGCTCGTGCGCGCAGATCCGGGCCGATCGAGGGCTCGAGCACCGCGGTGCGTTCGTCGCACTCGGCCAACCGCGACTCCATGTCGGCGAGAGCCTTCCTCTCGCCCTCGAGCCGGTTCTTCAGCCCGTCGAAGCCGGCCTCGGCGTCGCGGGCAGCCTGGAGCAGCCTGAAGTGGTCGCCGTCGGCGGCTTCCCTGGTCCTCAAGGCCTCACCGTACGCTTCCTTCGTCACAGCCAGCCCACGGCCCGCAGCCAGCGCTGCAGCCCGCGCCTCCGGGAGAGCCGCGACCTCCTCCAGGAGCCGTCTTCGACGGATCTCGGTGTCGAGCGACGCCCGGATGGAGATCCTTGAAGCGGCCGCTCCGCCATGGGCCTTCCGGGCGCTCTCCACGTCGGCCGCCGCGCGATCCCTGTCCGCTACAGCCGCCTCGAGCGCGGCCCTGCGCCCCGCCTCGCCGAGGACCCTCTCCACTGGATGCTGGCACCACTCCCCCCTCCCGTCGCGCCAGGATCCGTCGGCGCGCAGATCGACCCCGGAGGCCCAGCCGGCCAGCCAGATCGGGACTCCCGCATCGAACCGGATCGGGCCGACCTGGCCTCTCTCGCCCGCGCAGTCGCCGGACCACACCGGTCCGGGGAACCCGCACTCCCTGGCAACATCCAGGGCGGCGGCAGCGTCGCGGGCGTCGACCACTAAACACCACCTGGCATCACCGAGCGCGGCCTCGGCCGAGGCACCCTCGGGACCGGCAGCCTCGACCTTCTCTCGAAGAGGGACGGCGTGTATCCCGCGACGCTCCATCTCCACAATGGCGGCTTCCACGGCACCCGGAAGGACAGGCGCACCGGACTCGAGCTTCTCCACCTTCCTCACGAGATCAGCGTGCCGGCCCTCGGCCTCTCCAAGCGCAGCCTCCGCCCTGAAGTACTCCCTGTCCGCCACCTCGGCGGCGCGCCCGAGGGCGTCCGCGTCCCCGGCCGTCATCGCACCGACCTCGGCCTGCTTGCGCTCCAGCGAATCCACGATCATCGAGGCGCGAGCTTCCTCCTTGATCGCCAGTTCCAGGGCTTCTCGGGCGTTGCCCTCGGCCTCGCGCGCCGCCGCCGCAGCATCGCGTGCGCCATCGCGCGCCGCGACTGCCGACTCGAGCTCTGCGGACAGCCTCGCGATCTCCACGTCGCCGCGCCTGACCTTGGTCCTGAATTCCGGGATCTTGGCCTCGGCCTCGCGACGCTCCCGCAGGAGGACCTGCAGCTCCGCTGCCGGCAGCCTCCTCTTCAGCTCATCGACCCTGTCCCTCGCGGCCTCCCACCGCCCCAGGCGCTCCACCTCGCGCAACGCCGTCGCCAGGTCGGCCTGCCTGGCCGTGAGGGCCTCCGTCTGCCGGCCGACCTCGCGCTCCGAGTCCTCGTACCTGCGCCTGGAGTCCCGGTAGCGCTCGAGGACGGATCGATCCCCGAGCATGTCCAGCACGTGGGTGAAGAGCTCCCTGGGCCCCAGCTCGAACAGCGAGTTCGTCCTGCCCTGCTCGATCGCCAGCACGGACATCAGGCTCCGCGTGACGCCGGCACCCTCGAGGGCCCGCCTGTACCTCTCCGGCCTGAGCCAGTCGCGGGACTCGAGCAGGCGCCTCTTGATCTCCTCGACCGGGACGCGGCCCGGGAGGATCGCGAACCGCTTCTCCGGCGGGCCTCCCGTGGGGACGAGCGCGCACGCGAGCGTGACCTCGGGCTCCGTTATCCGCTCTCGCCTGAAGGCCTGGGCTCCGGTCGAGGGATCGCCGTTCGAGACGACCGCGCGCACCAGGGCGGGCGCGTCCGGCCGCCTCAGGTAGTGCTGGAGCCTCCGCCTCGACGAGAGCCGGGCGTCCAGGAGCTGGCGGATCGCGTCGAGTAGCGTGGTCTTCCCGGATCCGTTCGGCCCGACAATCATCACGACGTCGCTATCGAGCTTGACCCTCATGGGAGGCCAGAGGTCCCAGCCGATCAGGGACAGCTCCAGGAAGCGGAACATCTACCCACCCACCAGCACGTACCGGCGCTTCCAGCGATCCCCGACCTTGCGGATGCGCCCGGTGGTCGCGAGCTCCTCGAGTATCCGGCGCAGGCGGACGGCCTTCTCGTGCGTCTCCCGCTCCAGGTCGGCCATGGATGCGTTCCCGCCCAGGCGGCCGATCACCGAGAGGATCTGGGCCTCGGGATCCTCGGACGGATCCGCGGGCTTCGATTCCCCCTCCGCGAGGAGGCGCGCCAGGACCCCGCGGCGTACGAAGGCGGTCATCTTCTCGCCGTCGATGCCCAGCTCGAGCAGCGGGCCGGCCTCAATGGTCTCGCCGCGCCCCGCGAGGAATCCGAGCCGCCTGAGCTGGGAGACCAGCGCCTTCAACCGGGTCTTCGACCCCAGCACCTTCCCGAACTCGCGAGACAGCGCGGAGATCCTCACCTGCGGAACGAAGCCGCGAGCCGCGTCGGCGCGATCCCCGTCCAGGAGCGAGGCCTGCCCCGGCACCTCGCGCGTGTCCTCGACCGTGCGCTTCTGGAGGACCAGCCTGGCCCACAGGACGACGAGGAGCGCGCACGCGTCGGCGCGCAGGCCCAGGTTGGAGGCCGCGTCGAAGGCGTTATCCGACGTCACGTCGGGCGACAGCCGGATCCCCACGTGATCGGAGTAGGCGCTCGTGGCCAGGGTGAGTCCCACGGCGGCGAGCCGCGACTCCACGTCCTTACGCACGTCCGGGTGATCGAGCGCGCCCAGCTCGGCCCTCGGCACCGTGCCCTCGCGCAGCAGCCGCGCGCAGATGCGTGCCGCCTCATCCATCGTCGCCACCCCCCTGGGCCCTGGGCCGCACCTCCCCGGGCGTGAGGCGCGAGATCGGTCCGGACTCCAGGGCCTCTGGCCAGCCGTCGCCCGAGGGCTCCACGTCGACCGGGATGGCCCCGAGCCGCGCCGCGATCCCCTCGCCCGCACGCGGATCCCCTACGAGCGAGATCAGGCTCAGACGGAGGAAGGACTCGCCCGCGCTTCCCCGCGGGACGATCCGGGCGAGCGACACTGGCTCGCTGCCGCGAGCCACTCCCTCCAGATCGACGATGAGCGCGAGCACGTCCTCCGGTGCACCGGCCATCCCCGTCGACCTCGGCGCCGCGGGCGGCTCTACCCACTCCACTGGAACCGCCTCCGGCCTGTCCCTGAGCGCCTGCTGCTCGGCCGCAGAGGCCACCACCTCGGTCGTGAGGAGCGGCGGCGGCGCGAGGACCGGCATCAGCGCCTCGCGGCCCGCCGCGGCCAGCTCGTCCCGCGAGATCTGCATCAAAGCCTCGACGATCTCCCGGGCCGTCAGGCCGCCGGTCGACCGGATGTACTGCCGGCCGATCTCGGTCACGTCGCGATGCAGCTCGGATCCGGCGCCGTGCAGCCTGGACAGGAGGTCGTGTATCTCCCGCACCACACGCCGCGCCGCCACGTTGTCGAGCGGGATGCCGTCCAGCACGACGCGTATCTGGCCTGACAGATCGATGACGTCTCCCAGGCGGGCCACTGCGCGGCGGATCACGACCTCGGAATGCGAGGCTCGCGCGGCCTCTATGTCCTCCCTCAGCTTCACCAGCCTGGCCCTCATCGAGAGCAGGTGGCGAAGCGGATCGATGCCGATCCTGAGCGCGTACTCGATCCCGGCGAGCGTGGGCAGGATCTCGCTCTCGCGCAGCCGCTTGTGCAGGAAGGCCAGCACGTCGTAGGCCCAACGCCCGGCGTCGGTGACAGACGTCCCGCCGGCCGAGGGATCGTGCTCGAGCCATCCGCTCCTCCTGAGCGCCGTGACCGCGGAATCGCGTGCAGCGCCGTCGAGCCAGTAGAGCCTCTCGGCGAGATCAGCGGGCGTGAGGACCGCGTGGTCCGCGGTCACGATCGACTCGATTGCGGCCGAGCGGACCAGGAAGTCGCCGAGCGATCTGCCCACCAGCGCATGGAGCAGCGGGTAGACCGACTCCAGCTCCCTCACGTTGACCAGCTCGGGGATCTCGTCGGGAGCGAGGCCACCGGTCAGATCGGCCAGAGCCTCCCAGCCGTCGGGTCCGGGCGAGTCGTCCGCTCCCCCGTCGGACGGCACTGCCTGCGGATCCGTGCGATCGCGCTTCCCACCTTCGTCAGCCACGGGCCTTCTGCCTAGCACAGAGCCGCTATCCGGTCCAGGCAGGCCATGTCGCACCCCCATGCCATTCTCGGACTGGTCAGTCGGACCGAGGAGGATGCGATGGCAGAGGCAAAGAAGAAGGCCAGCACCCGCCAGTACGCGGGCGAGCCGCACGCGACGCATTTCGCCAGGCCCTGGTACGCGAACACGGACAGGTGGGAGATCAAGCACCGCACCGAATACCTCCAGGAGGACGAGATCGAGGTCATCGAGCCCAGGCGGTCCGATCCGTGCTTCGGCCCCCAGGTGTCCCTGACGGTCCTCAAGGACGGACGCTTCGAGATCTTCGTGTCATCGTGGGACGACGACGGCCTCTACACCGTGCGGGTGACCAGGGACGAGCTCGTGGCCCTCGCCCCCAGGATTGCGGACGACATCACCATCCCGGGCACGGGCAGGGACCTGAACGACGACGAGGCCAGGTTCCTGAAGGCTGTGATCAAGAAAGTCCTGTCGCCGGCCTGAGAGCACCGGCCGGAGCTTCCAGACCCCCCCTTGTCTCACCCTTGCGCTACGGTCCTTCTCGCAGGAGGCGGAAGAAAAGCATGGACCAGGTACGCGACGTCACGATGACCCTCGTCATCTGCATGTTCTCGGCGATGACCATCATCGGAATGGGAATCCTGATGTGCACGGCGCTGGGCGCGGGCTTTCGGGGCGTGCTCTGGAACATCGTGAAGGCAATGGTGTCCATGGCGACCGGCATTTTTCCGGGGTGCTCGGGCTGACGAGCGCGCTGTCGATCCTGTACGTCGTCATGCCCGATCCGCTTCCGGTCGGTGTGGACGACGTGGGCATGGGCCTCGTGGCGCTGGTCACTGGCGTCCTATCAGGGACGGCGGCCCTGATCACGGTGGTGGTCGGGAGCAGCGTCAGATTCGGCAGGGACGGACGTCCTGCCATGGCGGGGGCGAACATGGGCGACCCGGAGCTGATGGAGCCGAGGTGGACATGAGCAAGGCGAAGAAGATCGGGCCGAAGTCGGGCGCGAAGAGCAAGAAGGCCGCGCCCCATGGACGCGTGATCCACAAGGTCAACGTGGACCAGAGCCCGGTCGCGTCGCAGCAGTTCAACATCGAGGCCATCCCCACGCTCGTCCTCTTCGTGGACGGCAAGGCGAAGGGCAAGATCGAGGGATTCACCGAGGCGCCCCAGCTCGTCCGCTGGCTGGCCCGCAAGTCGATATCGCCAGCCAGCGACGACTCGAAGAACTGCTGAGGCTGACCCGCGCGGGCCTGTATGGCCCGAAGTCGGAAGGATGATAGATACCAGGAAGGAGGAACGATCACTGGTGCGTGACAATCACGACAAACACGCCTCACCCCCGGAGGCGATGCTTTCCCGAGCGCAGGGCTGCCTCCTGGGCCAGCTGGCCGGCGACGCCCTTGGAAGCCTGGTGGAGTTCCAGACGCCCGATGCGATCAGGCGTCAGTACCCGGCCGGCGTTCGCGAGATGAGCGACGGCGGGTCCTGGGACACGATCGCCGGGCAGCCGACAGACGACTCGGAGATGGCCCTGTCGCTCGCTCGCATGCTAGTTGAGAAGGGAGGGTTCGATCCCGAGGCCGCCAGGGCAGCCTACGTCTCCTGGCTCGAATCCGGGCCATTCGACTGCGGCGGTACCGTGCGCAAGGGGCTGGCCGGCCGGCCCGACACAAGCAGCCAGGCGAACGGCGCCCTGATGCGTATCAGCCCGCTGGGCATCTTCGGAGCCAACCACCCCATCGACAAGGTGGCCGAGTGGGCCGCCCAGGACGCTGCCATCACGCACCCCCATCCGGTCTGCCAGCAGGCGAGCTCACTGTTCGCCATGGCAATCGCGCATGGCATCAGGAACGGATGCACCACCCGCGACCTCTACGCCCAGACAGTCGGCTGGGCGCGAGAAAGGGCCGTTGAAGCAAGCCTGCTCGAGGCCCTTCACATCGCAGCCAAGACGCCTCCAGAAGACTTCAACCACCAGCAGGGATGGGTCCTGATCGCCTTCCAGAACGCCTTCTGGCAGCTCCTGCACGCCCCTTCCCTCGAGGAGGGCATAGTGGACTCGGTCATGCGCGGCGGCGACACGGACACGAACGCAGCCATCTGCGGCGCCATCCTGGGCGCTGTGCACGGCCGCGAGGCCGTCCCCGACAGGTGGATCGATACCCTGCTCGACTGCCGTCCTTCGGCCGACAACCCCGACGTTCACCAGCCGCGTCCCGAGCACTTCTGGCCGGTGGATGCGCTGGAGCTCGCAGAGGGAATGATTTCCCCTCGAAGATAATCTGGTCCGTAGGTATTCGGACCGGACCTCTAATTCGAACGGCATGGCCTAGGA
>CAZGVR010000115.1:2269-9760 GCA_964528945.1 uncultured Myxococcales bacterium | reverse complement strand
TGCCTGGACATGAGGGAGGCGAGGACCGCACTGCTCGGGCTGCTCCTCGAGTCGGGCGACGCGGCGCTCGAAGCCACGGTCCGCGAGGCGATCCGCCCGTACCCGGCCGGCCGCCTGGTGCTCGCCGAGGAGCGCTTCTGGTCCACGCCGTCACCCGAGGCATTGCCCATCGTGCAGGCCCTGGACGCGATCGAGTCGTCGGATCCGGGGGAGGGCATCCTCGTGGACGCCTGGACCTTGAGGGCCACCTGCATTGCCGAGGGAGTGTGCAAGGGCAAGCCGACCGACCTGCTCTCGCTCATCGGCCGCATAGAGGGGATGGAGCCGACATCCGGAATGCTGCCGGCTCTCACCGGCATGTTCGCTCTGTCCACGGGCAACGTGGACCGTGCCATCGCGAGCCTCGGTCTCGCCGACGTCGTGGACCCGTCGAGCCCCATGACGAAAGTATGGCTGGCAAGGGCCTCGATCGAGGCTGGCGACGAGGACCGCGCAGGCGCTTGCCTCGAGGACGCATTCATGATGGGCCCGTCCCCGTACGTGCTCGCGAGGATCCTGGATCTCGGGTAAATGTGCTATCCTTCGGGAGTGGTCAGGGGATCGCAACCGGTTCTCGCGCTGGCGGCCTTCTGTCTGGCGGTCCCGGCCGCAGGGTGCCTGCGTCTGGGCGGGGACATGTCATCTCCGGACGCCGCCGACGACACCTCGCCGCCTGACGCGGATGCGACGGACGCCACGGTGGACGCGGATCTGCCGGGCGACACCGTGGACGAGACCTTGGATACGCCGGAAGGTGACACGTCGATAGAGGATCCGGTCGATCCACCGCTGGATCCGCCTCTCGATCCGCCGGTGGATCCGCCGCTCGACCCCGCCGATCCGCCGGATCCCCCTCCCGACGTGCCCACCGACCCCACGCCGCTGGTCGCAGTATTCGTGGACGGGGGTTCCGGGGACGACCTGGACACCGGCCTCGAGCCCGGGCACCCGGTGAAGACCATAGGGATCGGCATCCAGAAGGAGATGGCTGCAGGACGCGACCTCGTGGCCGTGGCTGCCGGGACGTACGCAGAGACGATAACCGTGGCTGACGGGATCTCGATCCTGGGCGGCTTCTACCCCGCATCCGGATGGTCCAGGGGAACCACGCCGGACACCGTGATCGAGGGCGGCACCGTTGCGGTCATCGCACAGGACATCACGACCTGGACCCAGATCGATCTGCTCACGATCCGCGCCGCCTCGTCTTTCCTGCTGCGTGGCGGCTCCTCGGTGGGCGTGGTTTCCGTCAACTCTCCGGGGCTCAACATCACCCGCTGCATGATCGAGGCCAGGGAGGGAGGCTCCGGCCTGAACGGCTCGCCAGGAACGACGGGCTCGGCAGGGGACAACGGCGATCCTGGAATCACCGGTTGCAGCGACTGCTGCGACAACGGATACGGGGGCGCGGGCGGCAGCACGGCCTGCTCCGGATCCGGCGGCGCGGGCGGCCGCGGAGGGTGCGATGGCGGCGGCAGCGCCGGGGCCGCAGGATCTGGAGGCGCCTGCGGCGGGACCGGGGGAGACCACGTCTGCGATCCTGGCACGGCCGGCCTGGGATGCACGGGCACGGTCGGTACCGGTGGGGCCGTGGGCGCCGGAGGCTCTTCCCTGGGCTCGATCTCGGGCATGGACTACATACCGGCCGACGGCGGGAACGGTGGCCCCGGAGCGGGTGGAACTGGTGGCGGTGGCGGCGGCGGAGGTGGCGGCGCGGGCTGGGACGCACCCAGCCACTGCGCGCCCGATTCCAGGGGTGGTGGCGGCGGTGGCGGTGGATCGGGGGGCTGGCCGGGGGGCGGTGGCGGTGGAGGCAAGGGCGGGGGTGGATCCATCGGCATCCTCGTGGTCGGCGCTGGCCCGACGATGGACGGGTGCGACGTACACACGTCCATGGGCGGAAGCGGGGGCGTCGGTGGTGCCGGCGGCACCGGCGGGACAGGGGGGACGGGCGGGATCGGGGCTTCGGGACCCGGTACTGCCGGGGACGGCGGGCCGGGCGGGCCGGGCGGGCCGGGCGGTAACGGTGGACCCGGCGGCGGTGGTGGCGGCGGACCTTCGGCCGGGATCCTGTGCCAGACGGGGACCACGGCCCTCGTCTCTGCGACGACCTTCTCGATCGGCTCTCCCGGATCCGGCGGTGCGAGCGGCGGGAACGCGGGCCTCACCGGCCGGTTCGGGAACACCGTCAACTGCATTTGAAGGGGATCGACATGCCAGGTCAACCGACCACGGGACCCAGGGTCTGCGAGTGGGAGATCACGCTCGCGTGCGACCTCTCGTGCGAGCACTGCTGCGCCAGGGCCGGCCGGCCCCGTCCGCACGAGCTTTCCACCGGGGACGCCCTGACCATCGCGTCCCAGCTCGCTGGGATCGGGTGCCGTGCAGTGACCCTCACGGGCGGGGAGCCTCTCCTGAGGCCGGACTGGCCCGAGATCGCGGGCGCGCTGGCCGCTCACGGCGTTGCAGTGGCCGTGTCGACCAGCGGGTCCACGGTGGACCGCGGCGCCGCCCTCGCGATGCGGGCTGCAGGCGTGGTGGCCGCGAGCGTGAGCCTGGACGGCACCGAGAGGACCCACGACAGGATCCGGGGCCGGCGAGGATCGTTCGGAAGGGCATCGAGGGCGGTCGGCCTGCTGAGGAATGCAGGGATCGACGCGGGCATCTCGACGACCGTCACGCGCCGGAACCGTACCGAGATCCCGGGGATGCACGGCATCGCCGTGGAGTCCGGGGCCTCGTTCTGGAAGATCCTGCTGGGGGCGCAGTCCGGGCTGTCCAGGCCCGGTCTCTGGCTGGGGCCGGCCGACCTGGGGTGCCTCGTGCCCGAGATCGCGGAGCTCCAGCGGTCGAGCGCGATCGAGGTGATCCCCGGGGACGACCTCGGCTGCTGGTCCGGGATCTCGCCGTTCCGAGCGCCGCGGTCCACCGAGCCGAGGAGGTGGGCGGGGTGCCAGTCCGGGAGGAGCAGCATCGGCATGCTCAGCGACGGCCGAGTGACCGGCTGCCTGGGGATGGCATGGCACGGGCACCGCGGCCCGTCCTTCATCGAGGGGAACGCCTGCGGCGAGTCTCTCGAGTCCATCTGGAACAGGCCGGGCGCCTTCCGGCTCGCCCGCGACGTGGGCCGCCACTCGATGGCAGGGGCCTGCGCGTCCTGCGGTGCGGCCGCTGCCTGCGGCGGCGGGTGCCTCTGGATCGCCACCATCGGACCGGGCCTCATGGTCGAGAACGGCTACTGCAGCAGGCTTCGGGCCCGCACCTCTCGAGGCGGAAGACCGGGCGTCGCGCTGGCAAGGGTCCCGGCGGCCGTGGCCCTCGGACTGGGCCTGGCGGTCGCCGGCTGCGGCCACGGCGCCCGGGAGGTGACCCCCCCCCTTGCCGGCCCCGAGAAGTGCATGGAGGAGCCGCCGACCCAGGCGCAGGCGCCCGCGTCCCCGGAGGGATGCGGCGAGCCCCCCACGGCGGAGCCCGACCGGCAAGCGGTCCCCGAGGCCGAGGACTGCAAGCCGGATCCCTGCTGCTACATGCGGGCGATGATCCCTGACTGCAACTGCTGCTGGGGGATGCCCACCGAATAGCGTACCACCCCCGGCGACTCAGGGGAGAGGCGAGGCCGCGAGCGCGGCCACGGCCGCGATCGGCATGGCCGGGATCATCCAGGGCGGGGCGGCCCCGCTCGATGCGAGCTGCGTGGCCACAGCCATGCAGAGCCAGCCGACGAAGATGGCCAGGACGAGGACGCCCGCGGAGCGCGCCGTGGACCGGCCCCGGCGCACGGACACGGCGCACACGGCGAGCAGCACCGCGAGCGCGCACGGGAGCGCTATCCTGGTCCAGAGCTCCGTGACCTCGGGGCGGGGATCGTGGCCCAGCCTGCCGGCGAGCGCGGCGGTCCGCGAGAGCCCCGGCGTCGTGGACACGGCGGGATCCTGGCGTGTGGCAAGCGACTCCACGTCGCGCCTCACGACGTCGATGTCGGACGGGGGCTCGACCGGGCCCGCGCCTGGGCGCCAGGCCCTTACCGCCCC
Organism: uncultured Myxococcales bacterium; assembly: GCA_964528945.1. Lineage (GTDB taxonomy): Bacteria > Myxococcota_A > Polyangia > DRWM01 > DRWM01 > CAZGVR01. Next base: position 5,690 of record CAZGVR010000115.1, on the reverse strand, counting down.
GTCGGGGGACAGGTGAAGGACATCCTCGCCCGCGAGGATCCACACGGGGACGACCCGGGCCCGGTCCTCGGCCGCGGCCCCGAGGGCGGCCGGTGCACCGGCCAGGGAGAGCCCTGCCTCGAGGCCGGCCGCGATCGCGCCGCCGGCGAGTGCCGGGCCGAGGATCCGCCTCCACGGAATGCCAGACGAGAGGAGGAGGTCGAGCGCGCCCGAGATCCTGAGGCCGTGGAAGCTGGAGACGAGGGCAACGGCCGCCGCCACGGGCAGGACGTGGGTGAGGACGAGGGGGACGCGCGAAAGGAACGCGGACCACGCATCACCCAGCCTTTCGGGCGCGTCCACGGCGAGGTACAGGGCGGCCAGGATCCCGGTCACGAGTGCGAGGTGCGCGAGGTACCGGGAGAGGACGTATCGCGCGAGGAGGTTCAACGGGCCGCCAGCTCGCCGGGCCTTCCCGGCCTCGCCCTCATCCCTTGAGGACCCCGAGCTCCTTCCCGACCTTCGTGAACGCCGCTATCGCCTTGTCGATGTGGTGCTTCTCGTGGCCGGCAGAGAGCTGGACGCGGATGCGAGCCTGTCCCTTCGGGACGACCGGGTAGAAGAACCCGATCACGTAGATCCCCTCCTCGAGCAGCCGGTTCGCGAACTTCTGGCTGAGCGGCGCATCGTAGAGCATGATAGGGACGATGGGGTGGACGCCCGGCTTGATGTCGAAGCCGGCCCTGGTCATGTTCTCGCGGAAGTACATGGTGTTCCACTCGAGCTTGTCGCGCAGCGCCGTGGACTCCGACAGGAGATCGTACACGGCTAGCGTCGCGTAGACGATCGAGGGGGCGAGCGTGTTCGAGAAGAGGTACGGGCGCGACCTCTGCCTCAGGAGATCGACGACCTCCTTTCGCCCGGTCGTGTAGCCGCCGCTGGCTCCGCCGAGGGCCTTGCCGAAGGTCCCGGTGATGATGTCCACCTTCCCGAGGACCCCGCAGTGCTCGGGGCTCCCGCGCCCCGTCTTGCCCAGGAACCCGGCCGCGTGCGCCTCGTCGATCATCACGAGCGCGTCGTACTTCTCGGCGAGGGCCACGACCTGGTCGAGCTTGGCGATGTCGCCGTCCATGGAGAACGCGCCGTCGGTCGCGACGACGCGGTACTTGGCGCCCTGCGACTCCTTGAGCCTCAGCTCCAGCTCGTTCATGTCCGCGTGCGCGTAGATGTGGCGGGTCGCCTTGCAGAGGCGGATGCCGTCGATGATCGAGGCGTGGTTCAGCGCGTCCGTGATGATGACGCAGTCCTTGTCGAACAGGGGCTCGAAAACGCCGCCGTTCGCGTCGAAGCAGGCCGCGTAGAGGATCGTGTCCTCGGTGTGGTTGAACTCGGCGATCTTGCGCTCGAGCCTCTTGTGGATGTCCTGGGTCCCGCAGATGAATCGGACCGACGACATGCCGTAGCCCCACTCGTCCAGGCCCCGGTGGGCGGCCTCGATGATCTTCGGGTGGCTCGAGAGCCCCAGGTAGTTGTTCGCGCAGAAGTTGATCACCCCGCGCCCGCCCGTCACCTTGATGTCCGCGGCCTGCGGCCCCCTGATGCTGCGCTCTCCCTTGTAGAGCCCGTCCGCGCGGATCTGATCGAGGGTCTCGAGGAGATCCTGCTTCATCTTGCCGAACATCGAAGTCCTCCTTGCCTCACGCGAGGCGAGCCGAGACTACCCGGGCCGCAGGCCGAAATCAATACGGGCTGCAGCGGCCGCGGGCGAGCCCTTGCCTGCATCAGGCCTTTCCACCCCGCCTCAGATCCAGGACCCGCCAGGCGTCCTGCATCCTCCGGTACTCGTCCATGACCACGACCTCGTCGAGATCGAGCGGCGGATCCAGGGCGCCGCACACGGCTTCGACCGCCTCGAGGTCGCTCGCCACGCCTTCCCCGCGGCCCGGCGCCGCCAGGATCGTGGCGTGCACGCCGGCCGCGCACAGCACCTCGAGGGAGTCGCGGAGGACCCCCCTCAGCATGTCCGGCGTGAATCGCCCCAGGGGACCGAGCCCGAAGACGAAGATCTTGTTCACCGGGAGCTTGTGCTTGACCGGCATCAGCAGCCTCTCCCCGGCCGATCCCGCGAGCCAGCCCGACAGGATCATGCCGGAGATCCTGGCCCCCATGCGCCAGTCGACGAGCCCGGCCAGCCCCTTGAGCGGGTGCGCGTCCTCGAACAGGTACACGCAGAGGGACTCGGAATGCACCTCGTCCAGGGAGGCGAGCGAGAGCTGGGCCAGCGAGACCCTCACGGCCGGACCTCACACCGGTCCATCTTCGGCGACCGCCCCCTTCGCCACGGCGTCGAGCACTCCGTTCACGAAGGACCACGACTCGGTGTCCCCGAACCTCCGGGCGATCTCCACGGCCTCGTCGATCGCGACGGCCGTCGATATGCCGTCCGAGAAGAGGATCTCCCAAGCGCCGATCCTGAGGATGTTGCGGTCGATGAGGCTCATCCGCTCTATGCGCCAGTTCCTGGACACCGCCCTGATCCGGTCGTCGAGCTCGGGGCGGTGATCGCGCACCCCCTCGACTATGGTCCTCGCGTACTCGGCCGGATCGCCCGCGACCTCGAGCAGCTCGGCCACCTCGCCCGGGATCGAGTCGAGCGGCATGGACGGGTACTCGTCGCAGTAGAGGATCGCGAGGGCCGCCTCGCGCGCGCGACGCCGGCCGGTCCGGGGATGCTCGCCCTCTTCGCCTTCCATTCGGCTCCCGCCCACCAGGGCGGCCTCCAGTCGATGATCCAAAGGCCTCAGGACAAGCCGAGGAGATTGGCCATCTCGATGGCCGAGAGGGCCGCGTCCCATCCCTTGTTCCCGCTCTTCGTCCCGGCCCTCTCGATGGCCTGCTCGAGCGTGTCGGGCGTGAGGACCCCGAGCGAGACCGGCACGCCGGTCTCCAGCGCAACCTGGGCGATCCCCTTCGTGACCTCGGACGAGATGTACTGGTGATGCTGGGTCGACCCGCGGATCACCGCGCCCAGGCACACGATCGCGTCGAACTTCTTGCCGAGGGCCAGGTGCCTCGCCATGAGCGGGATCTCGAAGCTGCCCGGGACCCTGTACACGCACGTATCGCCGCGCTTCACGCCGTGCCGGACGAGCGCGTCGAGACATCCATCGAGGAGCCGATCCGATATGAACGAGTTGAACCGGCTCACGACCACGGCGATCTTGAGACCCTCGCCGCTGAGCGTCGCCTCGACGACCTTCACTTCATCCTTCTTGCCGTCGGCCATGGTCATACCTCCGTCACGGAGAGACGTACTCCGTGACTTCCAGGTTGAATCCCTCGATGCCCGCGATCCTGCGCGGGCTCCTGGTGACGAGCCTGATCCTCTTGAGCCCCAGATGCAAGAGCACCTGTGCACCCAGACCGAACCTCCTCAGGACCT
>CAZGVR010000115.1:1087-2210 GCA_964528945.1 uncultured Myxococcales bacterium | reverse complement strand
CCGCCATCAGCGGTCTCCTCGGCGCGGGCGGCATCCTCCGTGGTCTCCCCCGACGCCAGCTCCTCGGCGATGGACTGGCGAGGCGGCAGGTAGAGCAGGACTCCCGAGCCTGCCCGCGCGATCATCCCCACGGCCTCCCCGAGCCCGACCCTGCCGCGCGCACCCTGGATCCCGAAGAGATCGCGCAGCAGGTGGCCCTGATGCACGCGGCAGAGGGTGGGCTGCGGTCCGACCTTCCCGTGGACCAGGGCGAGGAACTCCTGCGGGTGGTCCTTGATCCTGGACTGGTAGACGAGCTGCCTGAACGGCACGCCGCCGCCGCCCGAATCGAGGACGACGTCCCGCTCGCTCACCCGCTCCACCAGCATCTCGCGCTTGATCCTGAAGTCGATGATGTCGGCGATGGTGAGGAGGGCCAGGCCGTGCCTCGCGGAGAACTCCTCGAGGTCCTGAAGGCGCGCCATGGTGCCGTCCTCCTTCATGACCTCGCAGATGACCCCGGCCGGGACGAGGCCGGCGAGCCGCGCGAGATCGACGGATCCCTCGGTCTGGCCGACGCGCTCCAGGACCCCGCCGGGCGACGCCCTGAGTGGGAAGACGTGGCCCGGGGTCACGAGGTCCTCCGACCTGGCGTCCGGAGACACGGCCGCGAGGATCGTCCTCGCGCGATCGGCCGCGCTGATCCCGGTGGTCACCCCGCGGGCCGCCTCTACCGAGACCGTGAAGTTGGTCCCGTAGCGGCTCCTGTTGTGCCGCGTCATCATGGGCAGATCGAGCGCCTTGACCTTCTCCGCGGTGAGGCTCAGGCAGATGAGCCCGCGGCCGTGGGTCGCCATGAAGGCGACCGCCTCGGGCGTCACCAGCTCGGCCGCCATCGTCAGATCGCCCTCGTTCTCGCGGTCCGCATCGTCCATGAGGATCACCATGCGGCCGTGGCGGATCTCGTCGATCGCCCGTTCCACCCTGCTCAAGCTGTCGCCGGTCATGTCCCGCGTGGGTATAGCAAAATCAGGGCCCCGAGTCACTCCCTGCCATGGTCCAGGAAGCCGGCCCTGCGGAGGAGATCCTCCGTCACGCCGCCGGCCCCTCCCCCGCCCTCCGGGCCGCGCCCGAGCATCCTCTC
>CAZGVR010000115.1:0-1011 GCA_964528945.1 uncultured Myxococcales bacterium | reverse complement strand
AGTTGACGCGGTCGCCGATCTCGAGCCGGCCGAGGGACGTGAGCTTGCGCGTGAACGGTATCAGGGACACCTCGAAACGATCGCCTTCCACGCCGTTCACCGTGAGGCTGACGCCAGCCAGGGCGACCGACCCCTTGGGCACCAGGAAGCGTCCGAAGCCGGCCGGCGCCTCGAGCGCGAGCAGGATCGCGTCGCCGCGCTGCTCCTTCCCGGCCACGCGGGCCACGCCGTCCACGTGGCCCGTGACGATGTGGCCGCCCAGGCGGCCGTCGGCCCTCATGGCCTGCTCGAGGTGGACCGCCTCGCCGGCACGCAGCCCGGCCAGCGTCGTGCGCTCGAGGGTCTCGGGCGACAGCCAGCACCTGAAGCCCTCCTTGAACAGGCCCGACACGGTGACGCACGCGCCGTTCACCGAGATGGACTCCCCCATCTGCGCCTTGAAGGGCGTCTTCACGGATAGTGCCATGCCTCCCCTCTCCCCGGCCGCCTCCACGACGCTGCCCATTGATTCGATGATGCCGGTGAACATTCCTACCTCACGCCAGCAAGCCCTCGACCAGGAGGTCGGGGCCTATCCTCCGGACATGGACCGATCCGAGCCTGAGCGCGTCCTCCATCCTCGACGCTCCCCTGCCGCCGAAGAAGCTGACGGCGCGCTCGCCGCCTATGAGCACGGGCGCGACGAACAGGGATACCGCGTCGGCGAGCCCGGCCTCGAGGAAGCTCGTGTGCACGAGGCCGCCGCCCTCCACGAGCAGGGTCGTGACCCCGCGCCCCGCGAGCCGCTCGAGCAGACCCCCGAGATCCACGAGCCCCTTGCGCGCCCTGCACCTCTCGAACACGAGCCGGCCCCTGCTCGCACGCTCGAGACGGTCCCTGGACCCCGAGACGTGGGCCACCAGCGTCGGGACCTCCCCGGCGGTCCGGACGAGCGCCGCCTTCCCGGCCATCTCGAGGGCGGGATCCAGCACCACTCGCATTGGCGGCGGCCCGGTCGGCCTGACAGCGCGA
>CAZGVR010000114.1:8586-9785 GCA_964528945.1 uncultured Myxococcales bacterium | reverse complement strand
TCGCCACGCAGTCCACCAGGAACCCCTCCTTCGAGAGGTTGTAGCGGACGAGCTCCAGGATGTCCGGCTCGTCGTCGACCACCAGGATGCGTTCCTTGCCCATGGCTCCCACCGGCGAGCCATCCTACAACACGTTCCGGCAGGATGTCAGTCGGCTGTCCACCCGGGCTCCTTGCAGAGGCCCGCGCCCGCCATCCTTGACCCCCGGATCCCGCGTTCCTAGGATGATCCCCCGTGAGGGGAAGCAGCAGGCAGAAGGCGAGGAAGCCAGTGCTCGTCGCGGGCTGGCCCGGGATGGGGCTGGTCGCGTTCAGGGCAGTGTCGTACCTCGCCGAGCGCCTGCGCGTGGAGCCGCTCGACGGCATCGACGTGGCGGATCTCTACCCCCTGAAGAGCGTCTCCGTATCGAACGGCATCATCGAGCAGGTGCAGCTGCCTTCGTCCCGCGCGTTCCTGCACGCGGCCCGGCATGGCGGAAGGGATCTCGTCATCTTCCTCGGCGAGGAGCAGCCCGTGCACGGCAAGGAGTGGTCGGTCTCGAACTCCATCCTGGACATGGCTGCGAGGCTGGGCACGACCGAGGTCTTCACCTTCGCGGCCATGGTAACGCAGAACGACCACAGGACGAGGCCGCGCGTGTGGGGATGCGCCACGCACGCCGGGCTGGTGCCGGCGCTCAAGGCGGCAGGGGTCAGCCTCATGGAGGAGGGGCAGGTCAGCGGCCTCAACGGCCTGCTGCTCGGCGTGGCCAGGGCGCGGGGCATGGACGGGACCTGCCTCCTCGGCGAGCTTCCCTACTACCTCACGCAGATGTCGTATCCGGTCGCCTCGCTGGCCGTGCTGGAGGCCTTCGTCGCCATCACCGGCACCGAGGTGGACCTCGGCGGAATGCGGTCTGCCTGCGAAGGCACGCTGACCGAGATCGAGGCCTACCTGGAGCAGATCAAGGGAGAGCCACAGCCCGTGGCAGGGCCGGGAAGGCCCGTGGCGCGGGCAGGCTACGAGCCGCCGGCCCCGGCTGAAGATCCCGAGGACGACGGGGAAGAGATGATCAACTGAGCACGGCGGGCGCCGCTGCTGCAATCGCTTCGGAACATCCCCCCTGGCGCGAAGTCGGAAGGCTGGTAGTATCGACAAATGCCACACCGCCCGCGGGTGTCGAATCCTTCGCGATCTTCCGGGTGAAGACCCGGAACGGG
>CAZGVR010000114.1:2821-8576 GCA_964528945.1 uncultured Myxococcales bacterium | reverse complement strand
AATGCAGGGACGCTACGCATCGAGGAGAGGCTGGCAGATGAGGACGTCGGCGCTGCTCGCGACGGTCTGCCTCGCGGGACCGGGGGGGTGCGGCGAGGAGTTCTCCATATCGGGCCAGACCGTGGGCCTCGCGAGCCTGGTAAGGCCGGGCGTGACCGTGGCCCTGGACGGCGACAGGCGCGAGGTGTTCGAGGACACCCGGCTGATCGCCGGGACCTCCGTCACCACGGACGGCAGCGGCCGCGCGATCGTGGTCCTCGACAACGGCGCGCGCATCGTCGTCGACTCGGGCAGCACGATCGAGGCTACCGCCATGGACGCGATCGGGGTCGGCAACGGCAGGCTCTGGATCGAGGCGGGCGAGGACGAGGTCCTCAAGGTGACGCTCGGAGGCGGCGGTTCGCTCAGGATGACGTCGACGGCCGTCTCCCTGGACACGAGGAGCGGGCTCATGGCCTATGTCGCCACCGGCGAGCTCACGTGGAGCCTGGGCGGATCGAGCGGGCTCGCCCGGCAGGGCGAGGTCCTGACCTCGGACGCCAAGGGCGGCGGGGCAATCGCCCCGGCCGACCTGTGGACGGACTGGACAGGAGGGCTCGCCGAGGCCGGGCCCCACCCCTCGGACACGCCCATGGGGATCGGCGAGATATTCGCGCGCAAGCCGGGCGGCCTTGGCGTGGGCAGGATGCCGCTCGTGATGCGGCGGCACGACGTACGCGTGACGATAGAGGGCGACCTCGCCGTCACCGAGACCGTGCAGGAGTTCTTCAACCCCGCGTCCGAGACGCTCGAGGGCATCTACAAGCTCCGCATCCCCGAGGACGCGGTTCTCCAGCGGTTCGCCGTGGACCGGGGCGGCCGGCTCGTGGACGGGTACATCAAGGAGAAGGAGAAGGCCGCGGCCGACTACCAGAGCTACGTGTACGAGGGTTCGCAGCACGACCCTGCCCTGCTCGAGTGGATCGCGCCGGGGCAGTTCAAGGCGCGCATCTACCCCATCCGGGCGGGCGAGGTCAGGCTCATAGTCTACCGCTACGTTGAGTGGCTGACCCCTTCGGGCGAGAAGGGCGACAAGCGCACGTACGTGCTGCCCATGGGCTCTGCAGGCGTGGCGCCTCTCATAGGCGAGTTCTCGCTGATAGCGGACATGAAGGACGTGGGCACCGAGATAGTACAGGCCGGGCTCGGCGCCAGGATCGAGGAGGGACGGGTCGTGTTCACGGCATCCGACTTCCGTCCGAAGAGCGACTTCTGGCTCGAGCTCCTGGACGTGGACCACGGCAGGGAGGATGACGAGGTCCTGCTGGTCAAGCACGACTACGAGGGCGAGGCGGGCCTGATGAGCGGCCCGGTCGACGAGACCTACTTCATGACGCAGATCCCGCTCCGGCCCGAGAAGCTGGACCTCTCGCCCACGAGGAAGCTGCGAGTGGCCGTGGTGTCGGACCTCTCCGCGGCCACGGACCCGGAGCTCGCGGATCTCGGGCTCACTTTCATCGACTCGTTCCTCAAGCAGCTCGACCCGGAGGACGGCATCGCGGTCTTCGCGGGCGACCTCACTGCCACGCAGGTCGGGGTGGAGAAGGGCGGGCTCGTGCCGGCCGACGCCAAGGCCAAGGAGGCGGTCATCGACGCGCTCAGCCGAAGGGCCACTGGCGGCGCCACGGACCTGGGCAGCCTGATCACCAAGGCCGCGGCCACTGTGGGCGGCGAGCCCGGCGGCGTGGTCGTCTACGTGGGCGACGCTTTCCCGACAGTGGGCGAGATGGACCTCGCCGGGCTCCTCGAGAGGCTGTCCAAGCTCCCGCACGCGGTGAGGCTCTACGGGGTCTCGCTGGGCGACGAGTCCAACCTGGATCTCCTGGACGGGCTGTGCGCCGGATCGGGCCTGGCGTCGCGCATCTCTTCCAGGATCGAGGCGGCCGAGACGGCTTACAGGATCCTCGCGGACGCTTCCGTCCCGGTGTTCACGGACGTCACCTTCGAGGTCGAGGGCGAGGTCGAGCGGCTCTTCCCCAGGCGCGCCGTCACGCTGAGAGCGAACGAGCCTCTCTTCGTCATCGGCCGGATCACCGAGGGCGGCAAGGATCCCGAGGCAATCAGTGTGAAGGGCAGGCTGGGCAAGGATCGCTTCGAGGTCCGGGTGGAGACGGTCGTCGAGGAGGTCAAGGATCACGGCGACCTCCGCCTCCGCTGGGCCACGCACAGGCTGCAGGCGCTCACGCAGGAGAGCTCCGGGCGGGAGGCGCTCGTGGAGCTGGGCACCCGGTTCCAGATCATCACTCCGTTCACGTCGTTCTACGTCCCGCCCGCGGTCGAGACCGAGGCAGTGATTCCGAGGCCATACTTCGAGATCTTCGTGATGCCAGGGGACGAGAAGCCGGGCGGGGGCGGCCTGCTCCGCACGATCCTGGGAGCCGCTGGCATGGGGCTCTCGATCCTGCCGTACGGCTGCTCGCTCAAGCGGAGCGCGGACATGGAGATGGAGGAGAAGCAGGCCGAGCTGGATTCGAATCGGGCCGAGGTGGAATCACTCAAGGCGAGAATCGTGTCGGAGCAGACGGCCCAGGGGATGGCCTCGACTGCCCCTGAGGAGAAGCTGGAGGAGGGCGGCGTGGGCCTGCGCGGCGCGGGCTCGGGCGGCGGCGGCGGGCTGGGCGGCGGCGGCGGGCTGGGCGGCCTTGGCGGGCCCATGGCCGCCCCATCGCCCGTGAAGATGTCCAAGAGCAAGGCCGACGCCAGCGATCCGTATGCGGGGGCGGATTACGACGCGCCCGCGGGCGGATACAAGGGAAAGGAGCAGGGCGCCAGGGACCAGAAGATGGACCTCGCCAAGTCGTCCGGCATCCTGAGCCTCCTGGGCTCCGTGGGCGGAGACAGCCGGTACGCCTACGTCGACGATTCCTCGTCCATGGGAGCGGGCACGGGCTCAGGGTACGGGTGGTCCTCTGCCCCGCTCACCGACGACCAGGCCCAGGCCATGACCACGGCAGAGACGGCGACGAGCCTGCAGGGGTCGATCGACTCCGCGACCGTGGCGTCGGTCAGCAAGTCGAACTCCGCCTCGGTCCGCGCGTGCTACGAGGACCAGCTCGCATCGGACCCGGAGCTGGAGGGGCGGGTCGAGGTGAAGCTCGTGGTGGGATCCGGCGGCAGCGTGATCGACGCGGACATCCTGACCTCGAGCATGGGCAGCGGCGCGGTCGAGTCCTGCATCCTGGCCGAGGTGAGGAGCTGGAGCTTCCCGGTCCCGGACGGCGCCGGCGTGTCGGTCGCGACCGTGCCGTTCAACTTCAAGCAGGGCAAGGACGTCCAGGCCAAGCTGAACATGTACGACAACGTGGGCGAGAACGCCAACGTCCTCAACCTGGAGGTCCAGGCGGCCCAGCAGATGGCGCAGCAGGGCGTGCAGCAGACGGTCCAGATCTCGCTCAACAACTCGAACCTGATGGTCCTGGGCCCGAAGGACAACCCCAACCCGCACATGATGCTGCAGTACCAGGCCAAGAAGGACGTGTGCACTGCCGAGGCCGACAGGCCGCTCGACGAGCGCGTGTCGGTCTGGGCCGAGCGGCTCGGGAGCTACCCCACCGTGGGGGAGGTGGTGGCCCAGGACAGCCAGGCAAGGAGGAGCTGCGAGCTCAGGACCATGCAGGACAGGAGGGCGTTTTCGCGGCTCGCGCTCGCCCTGCTCCCGGGCCCGAGCGAGCGGTGCCAGTTCATGAACAGGATGAAGGCCTACCCCTCGCTGGTGGACTACATCCGCAAGAAGATCCTCGACATGGTGAAGACGCCCGACGACCTGGCCACGGTGCGCATGGTCTGCGACGGCACGAGCCTGGCCGGCCAGGCCGAGATCGACAAGATCCTGGGATAGGCCATGGGCTACGACGACAAGGTGAAGGCGATCAAGAAGCCCATGAAGCAGTACCCGGCCGACATGCGCTTGAAGCTCGTGCTCCTCGGGCTGCTCGAGGACGCGCCAGATGGCAAGCGCCTGGGCGAGGCCAAGCGGTTCGCGGACGACCTGAGGCACCACCCGTACGCGGACGACGAGGTGAGGACCAGGGTCGGCGAGTTCTACATCCGGATAGGGAAGCCCGAGGAGGCCAAGCGCTGCTTCAGCGAGATCGTGGAGTTCGCGCCGTTCAGGCCAGCGGCCCGCCACAGGCTGGGCGATCTGTACAGGACCTACGGCTGGTACGAGGACGCCTACCGCCAGTACGAGACGCTGGGCGTCATGGTGCCGAGCGACGAGGGCGTGCTCATCCTGCTCGCCGAGGCGGCCGCGCTCGCAGGGAGGGTGGACGAGGCCGTGAGGCTGGCCGAGCGGGTCAGCCAGACCGCGGGCGAGGGTGGGCCGCTCACGCCCGCGAGCGTGGCGCGGCTCTTCAACGCCATCAGGCTGCTCGAGCTGCGCATCGAGGCCAGGAAGCAGGACGACAAGAAGAAGCTCAAGGAGCTGGTCAAGCGGGCCAGGAGGGCAGGCGTCCTCAGGGACACGGCGGCCCTCAAGGTCGTTCTCAAGTGGTCGCACCCCGACGTGCACCTTGACCTGATGGTCAAGGATCCTGGCAGCGAGATCGTGCAGGCATCCCAGGTGTCGGAGGAGTTCGGGGTCGAGTGGTTCACGAGGGCGTCGTCCAGCCCCGGACCCGTCGTTGTCGAGGTGGTGCGGGCCAAGGACTCGGTCGTGAAGGAGGCCAAGGCGACCCTCTACGTCATCACTGGAGAGGGCGAGGACAAGGAGGCCGTGACCGGGATCGAGGTGATCATGTCCGACCCGAAGAAGGACACGCTCGCCTGGACCGTGTCGCTGGACGGGAAGGTGGAGGCTACCCAGCCCGTGAAGGAAGAGCCGATACAATGACGACACTAACACTGCTGGGGACGGCTCTCGGTCTGGCCGCGCTCGCCGGGATCAACCTCTACGCGACCGTGGCCATCACGGGGCTCGCGATCAGGCTCGCATGGGTGACCCTGCCCCAGGGCATGGGCGGGCTCGAGGCCCTCGCGGACTGGTGGGTCATCGGCGTCGCGGGCGGCATGTACGTCGTCGAGTTCGTCGCCGACAAGTGGCCGTGGCTGGACAACATATGGGACACGGTCCACACGTTCATCCGCCCGCCCGCGGCGGCGCTGGTCGCGCTGGCCGCCACGGCCGAGACCTCGAACGTGGTCATCGAGGTGATCGCCGTGCTGCTCGCGGGCGGCATCGCGCTCGGCACGCACTCGGCCAAGGCCACGACGCGCCTCGCCGTGAACACGGCCTCGCCACACGAGCCCATCAAGAACATCGCAATCAGCCTCGGCGAGGACGCGCTGGTGACCGGGTCGGTCTTCTTCGTCATGGCCCACCCGATAATCACGCTCTTCCTCCTGTGCCTGGTCACGGCGCTTGCCATCTGGCTCGCGCCCAAGCTCTTCCGGATGATCGGGGTCCAGTTCAGGTCGCTGGCCTGCACGATCCGCTACCTCCGTCGCGGCCGCACGCCGATGGTGTACGCGCCGCCGCCCGAGCGGTACCGCGGGGATCTGCCCTTCGACTCGATCCTGGTCACCCTGCCCTGCGCGAGCTTGAAGATGAGGAAGATGGAGCGGAACAGGCACGGCTACCTCGTGGTCACGCAGCGCAAGGAGATCGCGTTCCTCACGCGGCGCTGGTTCAAGCCAGTGCGCAGGGTCTTCACGTCCGTGGAGGTCGAGTCGATCGAGCTCCGCTTCGGCTGGCTGCGCCGGATCCTCACCCTGCACA
>CAZGVR010000114.1:0-2811 GCA_964528945.1 uncultured Myxococcales bacterium | reverse complement strand
TCCACCGCTGGGAGCGCGCGCTGGCCAGAGAATACCACGCTCGGGCCGGCGGCGTTCTCGCTGTACAGGGACCGGCCCGAGCACCTGGAGGCCAAGGTCGAGGAGATGAGGCGGATCCTGGGCTGCGGCGCCACCCGGGCCGCGGGCGCGGGCGAACCGGGGAAGGGCGAGCGAGACAGGAGCCATGGATCGTCCAAGGTCGCGGCCGCGGTGTCCGCCCTCGCGCTCGCGCTCCTTTCGTCCTGCGGGGACGACATCGCCATGAGCGGGCAGACGATCGCGAACGTCAGCCTGGTCAGGCCGGACGTGACCGTGGAGCAGGACGAGGGCAAGGACAGGGTCTTCGAGGATCTCAGGATCCTACCGGGGGCCACTGTCGGCGTGGGGAGCGGGGGGCGCGCTCTCCTGGTGCTCGACAGCGGCATACACGCGGTCGTGGACGGCGACACCAGCATCGGGCTCAAGGACATGGCGTCGATCGCCCTCGCCAAGGGCAGGCTCTGGGTGGACGCGGGCCCGGGCGAGGTCGTGGAGATCGGGCTCGGGGACGCGGGCAAGCTCAAGGTCGCAACGTGCTCCACCTCCATCTCGCGGGCGGACGGAAGGCTCGAGGCCTACGTGGCCTCGGGCGAGCTCACGTACGTGCTAGCGGGCGGGAGCGGGACCGCGCGCGAGGGCGAGGTGCTCGTGCTCGAGGGAGGCAAGGCCGAGGTGGAGCCCTCGGATCTCTGGGACGACTGGACCGGCGGGCTCGCCGAGGCGGGCCCCAGGCCCATGGAGACCCCGACCGGGGTGGGCGCGATCTACGCGAGGCGGCCGGGATCCCCAGGAGTGGAGCGCTTCCCCCTCGTGATCCGGCGGCAGGAGGTGAAGGTGAGGATCGAGGGCGACCTCGCCGTCACCGAGACCGTGCAGGAGTTCTTCAACCCGGCGTCCGAGGTCCTGGAGGGCGTGTACCGCCTGCGCGTGCCCGAGGACGCGATCCTCCAGCGCTTCGCCGTGGACCGCGACGGCACGCTCGTGGACGGGTCGGTCATCGAGAGGAAGCTGGCCAGCCAGACATACGAGCAGCAGGTGTACGCCGGATCCCCGCACGACCCGGCCCTGCTCGAGTGGATGGCGCCGGGCCGCTTCAAGGCCCGGATCTTCCCCATACAGCCGGGCGCGGTTCGCACGATCGCCTACAGGTACACGCAGTGGCTGAAGCCGGCGGGCGACGACGGCCGAAGGCGCGTGTGGGTGTTCCCCATGGGCAACCAGACCCTGGCACCCACGATCGGCGAGTTCCTGCTCACTGCCACGCTCGAGGACGTCGGGACCGCGGCGGTCAGGGCCGGGCTGGGCGCCAGGATCGACGACGGCAAGGTCGTGTTCTCGGCCTCGGACTTCCAGCCGAGGAGCGACTTCACGCTCGAGCTCATCGACGTCGAGTCCGACCTCGAGGAGGAGGAGGTGCGGCTCGTGACCGCGGAGTACGAGCCGCTCGCAACGTCCACAGCCTACCAGCGGGCGACCGGCAAGGCCGCGGCCGAGAAAGAGACGTACTTCTTCACGCAGTTCTCCGTGAGGCCGGAGAAGGCTTCCCTGGCGCCGGTTGAGAGCCTCAGGCTCGCGGTCGTGCTCGACCTGAGCGCGGCCACGGATCGGGAGCTGGCCGACCTCGGGACCACGATCGTGGACGACCTGCTCAGGCAGCTGGGGCCCGAGGATCGCATGGCAGTGCTCGCCGGCGACCTCAAGGTGGACATGATGGGCGGCGGCGCGGGGGAGGCCGCGAAGACCGCGAGCGAGGACCTGAAGGAGGCCGCGATCGAGGCGCTGGGCCGCAGGCCCACTGGCGGGGCCACGGACATCGGCGAGATCCTGGCGGGCGCATCCGCGCAGGTCGGCAAGGAGCCGGGCGGGGTCGTCGTGTACGTGGGAGACGGGTTCCCTACCGTGGGAGAGATGGACCTCGAGTCGCTCAGGGAGAGGATGGGACGGCTCCCGCACCAGGTCAGGGTCTTCGGCGTGGCCCTGGGCGACGAGTCCAACCTGGACCTGCTCGACGGGCTGAGCAGGCCGGGCGGGTTCGCGGGCCGCGTCTCGAACCGCGTGGAGGCGGCCGAGATCGCGTACAGGATCCTGGCCGAGGCCTCGGTGCCGGTCTTCGAGGACGTGCGGTACGAGATAGACGGCGGCGTGGAGCGGCTGTACCCGCGAGGAGAGCTCACGCTCAGGGTCGACCAGCCGCTCCGGATCATCGGACGGCTCACCGGCGAGAAGGACCCGGAGGCCATCGTGGTGAAGGGCACCTTCGGCGGAAAGCCCTTCGAGGTGGAGCTAGTCCCGGTGATAGAGGAGATCGAGGACAGGGGCGACCTCAGGCTCAGGTGGGCGACCGAGCGGCTGCACGGGCTCATGGAGGAGGGAGCCGGGCGCGAGGCCGTGGTCGAACTAGGAAACCGCTTTCACCTGGTCACGCCGTTCAACTCCATCCTCGTGCCGTCGAGCGCGACCAACATGGCGGTCGAGGCAGAGAGGGCCGGGAGCTGGGGTCAGCCCGTGGCCGCCTCGCCCGAGCCGTCCGCGGCCGTCGTGGATCAGCTGGAGTCCATCGGGTACATCACGGGCGGCGAAGGACAGGGGTTCGGCACGGGGGTTCCGAAGACCACGGGGGGGGCCACGCCCTCGATCAAGCCGGGCGAGGCGATCCAGCGCGGCGCGATTGACTATCTGGTCAAGAACGGCGAGTACCTGCTCACGCTGCCCGCGCTGGTCGAAAAGGCCATCCGCCATCACCAACTCAAACTCTCGGCCCAGCGATCGCTG
>CAZGVR010000113.1:983-9801 GCA_964528945.1 uncultured Myxococcales bacterium | reverse complement strand
AAGTCCCTATTCGCTGGTACTAGAGCCCCGAAAGCAAGATCAACATCCTGCGCGATTACTGGCGCATGGTCCTCGACCTGCTGGCCATCCGCTGCAACGCGCGTCGGGGCAGGTCTGACTGACGTCCCTGATGTCCGCTGGGAGCGGGGACCCGACCGTGGTCGGAAGGCCGGACCCGGGATGCCGGAAGGTCACCGAGCCCGCGTGCAGGGCATGGCGCGGCAGGAGAAGGGACTCGCGAACGTCGTCCCCGAGCCCCTTGCCGATGAAGCCGAGGAAGACCCGCTCGTCCACCCCGTATATCTTGTCACCCACGAGAGGGTGGCCGGCGTGCGTCATGTGCACCCTGATCTGGTGCTGGCGCCCTGTCTCGGGCCTGCACTCGACGAGCGCGAAGCGCCCGGACAGCGCGAGCGTCCTGTAGCGCGTGCGCGAGGGCAGGCCGGTTCCGTGGTCGCCCGGCGCGACGACCTCCATCTTCATCTGGATCCTCGACACGCGGCTCAGCCTGAGCGGCGCGTCGATCACGCCGTCGGCGGGATCCGGGCGGCCCCAGACCAGCGCGACGTAGGTCTTCGCGACCTCGCGCCTCTCGAACTGCCGCATCAGGTGCCTCTGCGCCTCGATGTCCTTTGCCATGATGACGACCCCGCTGGTCTCGCGATCCAGCCTGTGGCACAGCCTGGGCGGGGTCGAGGGCACGGCCCTGCGGGCCAGCGTTACCAGGGTGTTCCTGAGGTAGGCCGAGGTCGGGTGCACCGGCATGCCGGCCGGCTTGTCCACGACGTACATGCGGTCGTCCTCGAGCAGGACCTCGTAGCGATCGGGCAGGGACAGGAGGTCCCTCACGATCCGCCGGACCACGAGCACGTCCCCGGTCGCGACCCTGGTCGAGGGCCTGACCGGATCCCCGCTCTCCAGCGTGCAGCGGCCCTCGACGAACATCGCGACGATCCTGTTCCTGGAAAGGCGGGGCAATCGGCACTTGAGGAAGACGTCGGCTCTCAGGCCTGCCGACGCCGGCGGGACGGGATACCGGAGGACCAGCTCCTCGGCGGGCCCTCTCAGATCACCTTCTCTACCCTGCTGCTCCGGAGGCACCTTGTACAGATCTTTATCCTGCGCACTCGGCCGTCCAGGCGGGCCCGGATGATCTGGAGGTTCGGCCTCTGCACCCGGTTCGTCTTGATGTTCGAGTGGCTCACCTTGTGGCCCTTGAGCCGCCTCTTCCCGCAAACGTCACACTGGTAGGACATGGCACCGTCCTTCCTCGATACTGCCATGAAACCGCACGCACTTGATCTCGAACCATCGATTGATGCAAAGTAACGTGCGATCCATGCCGGAACACCTGATGGAAACCACCAGCGCGCGGATACTTACACTCTGTTCGCGGGTTTTGCAAGCCCCGGCACGTTTCCGCTTGCTGCCCGCCGTGGCCCTCCTCTGGGTGCTGCCGGGATGCGCCAAGGTCTCCTACCAGGACGCCTCCACCGACGGCACGATACCCGACACCTCGGGAGACACGGTGGGCGACGTGCCCGTCCCCTGCAACCCGGGCGGCGCGTGCGAATCCCCGCTCGTGTGCTGCGAGGGCCTGTGCGTGGATCTGCGATCCGATCCGGTCAACTGCGGCACGTGCGGCCAGGACTGCGTCCCTGTGGGCGACGGATGCTACCTGGGAACGTGCGCTTGCCTTTCCGCCACCGAGTGCACGCCGCCGCTCGTGTGCTGCTCGGCGGGGTGCACTGACGTCATGTCCTCGGCGAGCAACTGCGGCACGTGCGGCTACGCCTGCGCCCCGGGCCAGATCTGCCAGGGCGGCACGTGCGTCACGCCTCCCTGCGTCCCGGACTGCACCGGCGGGCTCTCGTGCTGCTACGGGTCGTGCGTGGACATGACGACCGACGCCACGAACTGCGGCTACTGCGGCAACAGCTGCGATCCAGGGTTCATCTGCCTGGGGGGATCGTGCATCGAGTCCGAGTGCACGCCGCCTTGCACCGGCGGCAACGACTGCTGCGTGGACACCTGCGTGAACCTCGCGACGAGCCCGGCCAACTGCGGCACCTGCGGCCACGCGTGCACTGGCTCCACCGGGCCCACGTGCGTGGGAGGCACCTGCCGCTGCGGATCCCACACCTGCGCCGGCATATCGGCGGACTACTGCTGCACGGACAGGTGCGCGAACCTCGACACCGACGTCTACAACTGCGGGCTGTGCGGCCGCATGTGCAACGCCGGGGAGATCTGCTCGGGCGGCGAGTGCCGCTGCGGAAGCGGCATGGGCTGCCCCTCGGGCCAGGCCTGCTGCTCGGGAGTGTGCTCCAACACGTCCAACGACATGTACAACTGCGGCATGTGCGGACACGTCTGCAACTCGGGCGAGACCTGCAGCTCCGGCTCCTGCCTGTGCGGCGCGGGTGCGGGCTGCGCTCCGGGCGTCCAGTGCTGCCCCAGGGTCGGCATCGGGCAGCCGGCCGGGTGCGTGACCATGAACGCCTTCTCCAGCGGATTCGGCCTGTGGTGCGGCAACTGCTGGACCTGGTGCGTGGTCGTGCCCTGCCTCCTGGGCACGTGCGCCTCGTCCGACGCCTGACGGATGCCCCCCACGGAGATCAACCCTGGAAGGATGGCCCCGGCGGCGGCGATGCTCCTCATCGTCGCGGTGCAGGCATGCGGTCTCCCGGGCAGGGCCAGCGGTCCAGGCGGAAAGTACAGGCGCTGCGCATCGGTCAGGGACTCGGGCGACGGGACAGTAACGGCCGGGAAGGCGACCTGCGCCTGGGACGGGCACGCCGGGCTCTGCAAGCCTCCTGCGGCCGATGTCCTCGATCTCTGCCTGGTTGCCGGGATGTCGGGCGATCCCGACACCGGCAAATCCCTCGGGGCGTTCGTCGAGTGGTGCAGGAAGGGCGGGGCAGAGGCGATCGTCGCCCTGGGGGACGTCGGCAGGAGCGAGGAGGAGATGATCCTGGACATCGGAGTCCTGTCCTCTGCCGGGGTGCCGGTGCTGACCCTGCCGGGAGGCTCGGAGGACTACGGCGACTACCTGGAGGCGATCGAGAAGTCGCGGGAGAAGGGGTTGCCGGTCGTGGATCTCTCCAGGGTCAGGGTGCTCGAGTGGGGCGGCACGGTCCTCGTGACGCTCCCGGGGATCGCACGGCCACGCTACCTCGCCCATCGCGGCGACGGCTGCGGATGGGGTCCGGACGACGTCGAAGAGCTGGAGACGCTCCTCGGCGAGGCCTCCGGCAAGGGAAGGGTGGTCGTGCTCGGAGCCTACCCCCCGCTCGGATCCGGTGGGCCCGGGATCGACACCAGCCGCGAGGGCTCCCACGTGGGCGACGCGGGCCTGGCCGCAGCCCTTGACAGCGCCGGGGTGGCGACCGGGGCGTTCGGCTTCGTGTACGAGGCCGGCGGGACCGCGGTCGATCCGTCAACGAGGTCGCTGGTACCGCCGGGAACCTGGGCGGACGGCCTGCTCCTGAATCCCGGGTCCATAGAGGCCCTGCCATGGGTGGGCACGGGCGCCGGAGGCTACAGCACGGGCCAGGCGGCGGTCCTGCACGTCGGATCCGATGGGGTGGCCTACCACGTGTGGCGGGCAGGGGAGGAGGCGCGATGATCGAGGAGCATGGGCGCATCGGACCGCCGCTCTGGATCGCGATCGCGATCTGCATCCTCTCGGTCCTCGTGCTCCTCGGGGGGACTGCGGTCCTGTGGGTCGCATCAAGCCTCCTGGCTGGCGTGGACAGGGCTTCCAGCTTCGCGAACACCTTCCTCATCCAGGGGATCGTGTTCACCGCCATCCTGGGCGCCATGGTCCAGACCAGGTCCCTGGTCCAGGCCGGCCCTCAGGGGAGCCTGGGGTTCCTGCGCCTGGCCCCGACCAGGTGGCCCACGGTTCTCCTCGCGGTCGTGGTCGGGGCTGCCATGACCGTCCCGCTGAGCGCGCTGGACGGCATGTGGCAGAACGTCTGGGAGCCTGGGCCGGGCGAGATCGAGACCATGATGGCCATCCACGACCCCGGCTCCAACACGGAGAGGGTGTTCATACTGCTGGCGCTCGTGGCCGCCGCCCCGCTCGGCGAGGAGATGCTCTTTCGGGGTGCCATGTGGTCGTGGATCGAGGCGGCGTCCGGACCGCGCGCCGCGCTGCTCGTCACTTCCACGCTCTTCGCCTCCGCCCACGTGTTCCTTCCCCGTACCATCCTGCTGATCCTCCCGGTCGGTCTCTTCCTGGGATGGCTCGGGATGAGGACCGGATCCGTGATCGCCTCCATCGCCGCACACGCCACCTTCAACGGACTGCCCATCCTCGCCTCGTGGTCCGGGCTCCTCGTCCCGGGCTGGAACGACCCGGGCGAGACGGCCGTCATGATCGACCCGGCGGTCGTCGCGGCCGGCACCGCGGTACTCTGCGGCTGCGTGGCCGCGATCGCGGTCACGACCGGGTCGCCGGGGCGAAGAGGCGTGGATTGACGCTGGGCCGCCGTTCCGGTAACACTCGCGGCGTCCGATGGACTTCAGCCAGGACATCCAGAGGCTCATAGAGGGCAACCTGCCTATCGCCTTCGTCTTCGCGTTCGGCAGCGGCTTCGTGACGTCGCTCACGCCATGCGTGTACCCGGTAATCGGCATCACCGTCGCCATCTTCGGAGCGATGGAATCGAAGAGCAGGCTGCAGGCCTTCGCCCTGTCCGCCACTTTCGTGGCCGGGCTCGCCACGATGTACACCGCGCTGGGGATCGTGGCAGGGCTGACCGGCATGCTCTTCGGGTCGCTCATGTCGAACCCGTGGGTGATAGGCACCATCTCCGTCATTTTCCTGGTCCTCTCGCTGGGGATGTTCGGCGTGTACGAGATGCAGATGCCCGAGGCCCTGCGCGAGCGTGCCAGCCGCGCCGGAGGCTCGGGCTGGCAAGGCGCGCTGGTCATGGGCCTGGTCTCGGGCGTGGTGGCAGCGCCCTGCGCAGGCCCCATGGTCTCCGGGATCCTCGCCTACGTGGGCACTGTCCGCAGCCCGATCCTCGGCGGGTTGCTCCTCCTCGCCTACTCGCTGGGCATGGGGATCCTCTTCCTCCTGGTCGGCACCTTCGCCATGAGCCTTCCCAAGTCGGGCAAGTGGCTGGACGGCGTGAAGGACGTCCTGGGCTCGACCCTGATCGTGATTGCCGGGTTCTTCGCCTGGGGGGCGTTCTCCCCCTTGAGGGGCGTCTTCCCCAAGTCCCATGCCCTGATGTGGGCCGGGGCAGGGGCATCCGTCGCCGGGGTGGTGCTGGTCGCCCTGGCCCACTCCGTGCTGCACGAGAAGGGCCGCGGGGCCACGCTCGCCGCCCGCATCCCGGGCATCACCCTCTCGGTCGCGGGCGCGATCCTCGCGGTATGGTCCATCCTGGCGCCCGAGCCCGTCACCCTCTCGTGGCGTGGCGACCTCGTTTCCGCCCTCGCCGAGGCCAGGGAGTCGGGGAAGCCGGCGGTGGTGGACTTCACGGCCGAGTGGTGCAACGCCTGCAAGGAGCTCGAGAAGATCACGTTCTCGGATCCGGCGGTCGCCGGGGAGCTCGAGCGCTTCGTCAGGGTCCGGGCGGACATGACCGAGGCTGACGATGCGAACGACGCGATCATGGCCGGACACGGCGTGAAGGGGCTGCCGACCGTGATCCTCTTCGACGCGGCCGGCAAGGAGGCCACCCGCTTCACCAGGTTCGTGAAGCCGCCCATGTTCCTCGACGCGGCGAGGAAGGTCAGGTGACACGCATGGCCGACGTGTTCGACTATCCGGAGATGGTGAAGGGGCTGCCCGAGATCGACGTCAGGCTCGAGGGGGTGCGGGGATGGCTCCTCCAGGCCGGAGACCGGCAGGCCGTGTTCTTCGACATCCAGCCGATAGGGGAGATCCCCATCCACACGCACTCCGCCCAGTTCGGGGTGGTGCTCGGCGGCGAGATGAGCCTGACGGTGGGCGGCGTGACGCGCCGATACACGAGGGGCGACAGCTACTTCATCCCGGCGGGGACGCCGCACGGCGCGGTGTTCCACACGCGGGTCAACGTCATCGACTTCTTCGACGAGCCCGCACGCTACCTCCCTCGCGGACGCTGACCCCGGCCCCCCCGGCTCCCGGACCGGGGCGCGAGGAGCCCGTGGCCCCGGCATGCGAGTCCTCGATTGACACCCGGGGCCGTGCAGTGTGAAATCAACCATCAACTTCTCCGGGATGGAGCGTGCGATGAGCGAACCGACGGGACGCACCGAGATCATCTGGAAGCCCCACGGCGAGTACCTCGAGAGGTCGAACATCCGCCGATTCATGGACCGCCTCGGCATCCGGACGCCCGCGGAGATGGTGAGCCGGTCCATGGACATCGAGTGGTTCTGGAAGGAATGCCTCGACGAGATCGGGTTCGAGTGGAAGCGTCCCTACGACAGGCTCCTGGACTCGTCCAGGGGATTCGCGTGGGCGCGATGGTTCGTGGGCGGCCGGGTGAACATCGCGGCGAGCTGCCTCGACAGGCACGTGGCCCGCGGAAGGGGAGGCCGGATCGCGCTGCGCTGGGAGGGTGACGGCGGCGATGTCCGCACGTTCACGTTCTCCGAGCTGGACGCGCTCGCGTCGCGGCTCGCAGGGGCCATGCGGGGCGCCGGGCTGGGCAAGGGCGACTTCGTGGGAATCTACATGCCGATGGTCCCCGAGATCGTGGCGGCCTTCTTCGCCTGCCTGAAGATCGGCGCGGTGGCCATCCCGGTCTTCTCCGGATTCGGGGCGCACGCGCTGGCCGCGAGGCTCGGCGACGCACGGGCCCGCTTGCTCTTCACGGCCGACGGCGGATACCGCCGTGGCAAGTCGTCGGGCATCAAGGCCCAGGCGGACGAGGCCGTCAGGATGGTCGACTCGATCGAGCACGTCGTGGTCCTCGCGCGCACGGGCGAGGACGTGCCCTGGACCGATGGGCGGGACATCCGGTGGGAGGATTTCATCGCCGGCCAGCCGGGATCCTGCGAGACCGAGGACACGGCGGCCGAGGACACGGCCATGGTGATCTACACCTCCGGGACCACCGGGCGGCCCAAGGGCACTGTGCACACGCACGCGGGCGCGATGGCCCAGATGGCCAAGGAGCTGTGGTTCGCCTTCGACCTCAGGCCTGACAGCGACGTCTTCTTCTGGGTCACGGACATCGGATGGATGATGGGACCGTGGGAGATGATCGGGGTCCTCTTCCACGGAGGCACGATCGTGATGTACGAGGGCGTGCCGAACCATCCAGGGCCCGACCGGCTGTGGAACGTGGTTGCGCGTCATGGCGTGACCATCCTCGGGATCTCCCCCACGGCCATCCGCCTTCTCATGGCCGCCGGAGACGAGCCGGTGAAGAAGCACGACCTCTCCAGAATCAGGATCCTGGGATCTACCGGCGAGCCCTGGGATCCCGAGTCGTACCGCTGGTATTTCAGGAACGCCGGTGGCGGGCGCTGCCCGATAATAAACATATCCGGAGGGACCGAGCTCGTCGGGTGCCTGCTGTCTCCATATCCGGTGATGGAGCTGACGCCGTGCTCCCTGGGAGGCCCGGCCCTCGGCATGGACGTCGACATCTTCGACGAGGAAGGCCACAGCCTGCTCGAGGGGTCGGGAGCCACCGGCATCGGGCACCTCGTGTGCAAGCAGCCCGGACCTTCCATGACCAAGGGCTTCCTGAACGATCCGAAGCGCTACCTGGACACGTACTTCTCCAGGTTCCCCGGCGTCTGGTTCCACGGCGACTGGGTCGAGCGGGACGAGTCGGGCTTCTGGTACGTACGCGGCCGCAGCGACGACACGATCAAGGTGGGCGGGAAGAGGATCGGCCCTGCCGAGATCGAGGCGGTGCTCATGGAGCACGAGGCGGTCAGCGAGGCTGCCGCCATAGGTGTCCCGGACGACGTCAAGGGTGAGGCCGTGGTCTGCTTCGTCGGCCTGATGCCGGGCCGCGTGCCCGGAGAGGATCTGAGGCGGGCCCTCTCCGATCAGGTCGCGAGGGGGATCAGCAAGGCGATGAGACCGAAGGAAGTGCTGTTCACCGACGCCCTCCCCAAGACCAGATCCGCCAAGATAGTGCGCGGCGTCATCCGGAAGCTCTACCTCGGCCAGGACCCGGGCGATACGGCATCGGTCGAGAACCTGGCGGCGATGGATTCCATCTCGCGC
Organism: uncultured Myxococcales bacterium; assembly: GCA_964528945.1. Classification (GTDB taxonomy): domain Bacteria; phylum Myxococcota_A; class Polyangia; order DRWM01; family DRWM01; genus CAZGVR01. The sequence continues at coordinate 1,607 of CAZGVR010000113.1, read as the reverse complement.
GCCAGCGGAAGACCGTCCACCTGACACTTCATATTACTTTCAGTAGTTTAACATCCAACATAGTTCAGGAGACGTGTCCAGGCGCGGACCGTCGCTGGAGAAGGCCCGACGGCAGATCCGCTACGGATCTCGATTCCCGGGCGCGATCGGATGTTGCGGCAGAAATCGTGATATTGCCGCTCGCAAGACGCGTACCAAGAAAAATCGTGCAACCCATTGAAAACTCGATGATATCTGTAATTTACCATTGATTCTCGCAAGTTACGTGCCGGACTTCGAATACGAGAATTTCTTGCCTACTTTCGCGAAGTTGTGCGATATTAGGTGTAATTATGCATTTCTTGACATCGATTTTTCGAAAAGGCCTTGCATTGGAGTGCATAATTTTGTATTGCTTTTTGCATCGCTGGTCCCGGCTGAAAGGTAAGGGGACGGGTGGTCCAGAATGGAACACCCAGGATTGAAACGGCGTCAGCCGTTGCAACGAGGGGCAGGTGAAAGGAAAATGGAGCAGACCGACAGCGAATGGTTGAACACGCCCCACGAACGGGGTACCAGGAACAACTTCTTCACGCGTATCTCCGACAGGCGCTGGAACGACTGGCGCTGGCAGCTTCGTCACCG
>CAZGVR010000113.1:0-973 GCA_964528945.1 uncultured Myxococcales bacterium | reverse complement strand
CTGAGGGACTTCAGGATGGGCATCACGCCCTACTACCTGTCCCTGGTGAACTTCCAGGATCCGCACGACCCCATCATGAGGCAGGCCGTCCCGCTCAAGGAGGAGTATCTCTTCTCCTCGATAGGCGAGAAGGACGCGCTGAACGAGGAAGGCCTCTCCCCGGTCCCCGGGCTGACCCACAGGTACCCGGACCGGGTCCTTATGCTCGTTTCGAACACGTGCGCGGTCTATTGCCGTCACTGCACCCGCAAGCGCATCATGTCGGAGAAGCCGCCGACCGAGTCGGACATCGACCGCATGGTGGCCTACATCGCGCGCACGCCGTCGATCCGTGACGTGATCGTGTCGGGAGGCGATCCCCTCACGCTGGCCACGTCGCGGCTCGAGAGGATTCTCCAGAAGCTGCGCTCGGTGCCCCACGTCCAGGTGATCCGCATCGGGAGCCGCGTTCCGGTCACCCTTCCCATGAGGGTGGACGAAGAGCTCGCGAACATGCTCCAGAAGTACCACCCGGTGTGGATAAACACCCACTTCAACCATCCGCGCGAGTGCACGACGCTCGCGGCCGCCGCGTGCGATCGCCTCCTCAGGGCCGGCATCCCCATGAACAACCAGTCCGTGCTGCTCCGCGGCGTCAACGACGACGTGGAAACCATGAGGCAGCTGGTGCACTCGCTGATGATGATGCGCGTCAGGCCCTACTACCTCTTCCAGTGCGATCCGGTCCAGGGGACGGAGCACCTGAGGACCCCGATAAGGAAGGGGATCGAGATCGTGAGGGGCCTGAGGGGGCACACCAGCGGGCTGGCCGTTCCCCAGTACGTGATCGACTCGCCCGGCGGCCTCGGCAAGATCCCGGTCGGCGCCGACTATCTCGTGAGCTACGACGAGGAGAGGGGCAAGGCGGTGCTGAGGAACTACCAGGGAATCCTGCTCGATTATCAGGATCCCCTACCGGCCGACCGCCCGGCTT
>CAZGVR010000112.1:6916-9824 GCA_964528945.1 uncultured Myxococcales bacterium | reverse complement strand
TCGGGATCCTCGCTCGTCATCACGCCGAACTTCCACACGACCGGGCCGGTCGTGGACAGGTCTTCCGTCGAGCTCATCGACACCGACGGTGTCATCCACCTCACGGGATGGGGCGAGCCCGGCGCGATCGTCACCGCGACCACGATCCACGAGACCGGCTTCGGCACTGGCGCGGACCAGTCGTTCACGACCACGGTCGGCGTGGACGGCACGTTCGCGGTGGACGCGCACCTGCTGCCCGGCGCGAGCCGCGTCGTGGTCGAGCAGGACGACGGTGGGGTCGTGAGCGAGAGCCTGCTCGGAAACACGTTCGAGATCGGCGCGGGCACGGTGCGAGGGGTCGTCCTGTACGTCTCCTCCGTGCCGGACGACGAGTAAGCCCGGGCCGGGAGCGCGCTTGGAGCGAAGGGACAGCGACACCCCTACGGCGGCAGCCGGGAGATCCCTGAGGGCCGTCCTCGAGATCGGCAGGGTGCTCGGCCCGTCCCGCGTGATCGACGATCCGGACGCGCTGCAGCGCTTCTCGGGCGACGGGAGCGAGGCAAAGCCGTGCCTCCCGGCCGCCGCCGTCATCCCGTGCAGCGCCTCCGAGGTCTCGACCGCGATCGCGATCGCCTCGCGCCACGGCGCGGCGATCACTCCCAGGGCCGGCGGGACCGGGAAGAGCGGGGGCGCCGTGCCCTGTCCGGGCGGGCTGGTCATGGCCTGCGACCACCTGCGCTCCATAAAGGAGATACACGAGGGCGACCTGGTGGCGGTGGTGGAGCCCGGCGTCGTGCTCGCGGACCTGCACAGGGAGGTCGAGGCCCGCGGGCTCTTCTATCCGCCGGATCCGGCCAGCCTGGACTCGTGCTGCCTGGGCGGCAACGTGGCCGAGGACGCGGGCGGGCCCAGGGCGTTCAAGTACGGAGTGACGTCGAGGTACCTGCTGCGGCTCGAGGCCGTGATGCCGGGCGGCGAGGTGCTCGCGTTCGGGCACCGCCCGGTGAAGGGCGTGGCTGGCTACGGCATCGCATCGCTGCTCGCGGGCAGCGAGGGGACCCTGGGGTTCTTCACCGAGATCACGCTCCGGCTGATCCCGCGGCCGACGCAGGTGTCCACGGCGCTGGCGCTGTTCGACGGCGCGCCGGCGGCCGGGCGCGGCATAGGCGCCGTGCTGGCCGCTGGCATCGTGCCGCGGGTCATGGAGATAATGGACAGGGAGTGCATCGAGACCGTGCGCGCGGCAGGCGCCCCCCTGCCGTCCGGGATCGGCGCCCTTGTCATAATGGAGTTCGACGGATCCGAGGCCGCGGTCGAGCACGACCTGGAGCGCGGCGGCGCGGCAATGACCGCGGCCGGTGCGCGCGAGATCTACGTGGCGGCCGGGGCGGTCGAGCGGGAGCGTCTCTGGAAGGCGCGGCGCGAGCTCTCGGACTCGCTCAAGAAGCGGTGGACCTACAAGATCGCGGCCGACATCGCCGAGCACACCGTGCGCACGAAGATCTGGGCGCGGTCCCCAGGGGCAGGCTCGTCGAGGTCATCGGGCGGGTCGAGGAGATCGGCGCCCGGCACGGGCTCTCGAGCGCCACGTACGGCCACGCGGGCGACGGCAACCTGCACGTGAACTACCTGTGGCACGACCCTGGCCTGTGCGCGGCAGGCGAGGAGGCGCGCGCCGAGACCATGCGCATGGCAGTGGAGGTGGGCGGTACGATCAGCGGCGAGCACGGGATCGGGCTCACCAAGCGCCGCTTCCTCGAGATGGAGCTGGGCGGCGGCGTCATGGGCCTGAGCCGCCGGCTGAAGGCCGTGTTCGACCCGGACGGCATCATGAACCCCGGGAAGATCTGGTAGCGATGGCATGGGCGACATGGGCGAGGGAAGCTGCGATCAGCGACATGATGAGCTAGCGAAGATGTGGTTGCGATGGTATGGGCCCGGTCGGGACAGGGCCAGGGAGGCGCGCGATGAGGGTGAAAGCGAAGGCATCAGGCTCGATCGAACTGCTGCTGATGATGCTGGCCGGGTGCGGCGCGGGCGGCGGCACGCCAGGCTGGGACGCGATCGACACGGCGGGCGAACTCCCGCCCGACTCGTCGCCGGACGCGTGGCCCGACACGGGCCCTGACTCGCCCGCGGACCTGCCCGAGGCGCCGGACTTCGTGGACGACGCGGACTGCGTCGAGGACGTGGACATCGTGTTCGTCATCGACGTCTCCACGTCCATGACCTGGGTCTTGAGCACCCTGAGGGACGAGATAGCCGCGGTCTGGTCGTACGCAGAGACTATCTCGGCCGACCCCGACTACGACCCCCAGTTCGGGCTCGTGGTGTTCGTGGACGACGTGCTCGTGACGAACGGCGGCGCGCCCTACGCGAGCGCGGCAGACCTTCAGGCCGAGTTCGAGGACTGGCGGGCGTTCTGCTCGACCGAGGCACAGCCCGGCGGATCCTCGTGCCGCAACATGGACTGCCCGGAGAACACGCTGGACGCGCTCGCGGCCGCGGCCGAGGGGTTCGCGTGGCGGGACGGGGCCATGCACGTCGTGATCTTCGCGACCGACGACACGTTCAAGGAGGCCCCGAACCGGCTGTGCTCGATCCTCGCGCCCAGCATCGAGGTGCAGCACACCTATCCCGAGACGCTCGCGCTGCTCGTGGACAGGGAGATCAGGGTCGGCGTGTTCGCGAACCGGACCGGCACGTGCCTTGGCGGGAACGCCGAGCCCGGCTTCTTCTCGGAGTGGAACACCTACCCTGCCATCCCGATCGCCACCGGATCCCAGGTCTGGGAGCTGCCGCAGGTGCAGAGCGGGGCCATCAGCATGACCGAGGCCATCCAGGGCTTCGTCCTGGACGAGTACTGCACGGACTTCATCTAGGCGCGCGGCCGGGCGGCGGCTGCGCCTCTGCTCCCAGCCCTCTA
>CAZGVR010000112.1:0-6816 GCA_964528945.1 uncultured Myxococcales bacterium | reverse complement strand
CCCCGCTCCCAGCCCTCTACCCCGCTCCCAGCCCTCTACCCCGCTCCCAGCCCTCTACCCCGCTCCCAGCCCTCCACTCCTGCTCCCGGATACCTGCCTGCACCCTGTCGGCGGCACGCCCTCTACCGGGCCGATGGTGGCGAACGGATCCCGACTCGGGCGGGAAGGAAACTTGATTAAGGCCATAATCAGTTGGGGGGTACGGCTGACGTCATACCGGCGCCATCGGGATCGTGCAAATGGGCGTGCAACCGGACACCAAGCCGTGGATAGCGGACTTGGGGGTGTCCCCAATTGAACCCGTCTGCCTTCTCGATCGCCTCGGAACACACATGCCTCACCCACGAGCCAACCGCGACGATGCTCGCCCGCCTGGGCTGCTGAGCAGGGTCTCGGCACGTCGTCTCCCTCCTCCTTGCCCGGCCTTCCCCGGCGCATGGAAGGAAATGTATCCGGCTCGGGAAGTTTACCTTCCACCCCCCCTCTCAACACCCATGCCCGTCATCGACTGCGGGTTCCAGGAATCCCTGCCAGGGCTCGGCCCAGCCGCGCCCCGCCTGGCGGGCGGGGGCCCCGGGTTCAAATAGGGACACCCCCTAGTTGGCGTGCGAGGAGGAGGTCATGGCATCACTCAGCCATCCGCACTACGGCCATGCTCGTGACTCCGCCGGGCATGTCGGTGCACGTCGAGATCTCGTGGCCGTACTCCCGAACCGCGCCGACTGCGACGTGGTATCCGGGCCCGCAGCCCACATCGCCCTCGGAGCCATCCAGCACCCGTGCGGGCTCGGGAAGGCCGGGGCAGTCGAACACGACGTAGTACCGAAGCCAGGCCGCGCAATCGTCCACCAAGGGCTCGCACCCGCTCTCCATCGACGTGACCGTCATCTCGTCGGTCGCCGGGCACGAATCGTTGTCGGACGCGCTGAGGAGCACGGTCCCGTCCCGGATGATCGAGATACACCGCATCGGCCAGAACCAGTATCTCAGGTGGTAAGCGACACGCACCGTGTCCCCCACGGTGAGATCCCAGATGCCTGAGACCCAGGCCGCTACCTTGAAGGTCTGGACGCCCAGGCCCGGGTTCGATGACGTGAAGTCGATCTCCACGTCGAGGCCATCATCAACGACCTCGACAGCAGTCACGACGCCTTCAGCGTCTATCGTGATCTCGGAGCCCGGGCCGGGGCTGGGTCCCGAGATCACCGACGGGATCGACTCGGGCGCCGGGCACTCCGCCCACTCGATGTCGTCAGCGTAGGCGTCGGCAGGCACGTCCCCGTGGTCTGACGACACGTCGGGATCAATTCCGTCTACGTCACCGACCTCGTCAAGGCCAGGATCCGCATCGGTGTCTCGGCCGGGATCCGCTGCACTGTCAACCTCGGTCCCTGCACTGTTGCAGCCCGCGACAGCGAACGTGACGATCACGGCAAGGCTCATGCCTCTCATGAGATCGTTCCCATCCTCCCGGATTCCATACAGTATCAACCACGTCCGGTGCTGGTGCAACCGGAAGGCGGATGGTGCGGGTGGTGGTGACAATCGATCCGTGTCATGGTTTGGGCACTTCATGACTCGCCTCTGGAAACGAATCCTCTGGGCCATTGCGTGCGGGACTGCCGTCGGACTCGACGCATGCAATTCTGTGGGAGTGCCGATGTACGGAGTCGATATGCACTTCGACCTCGACGCACCCGACGACTCCGACCAGGACGATTGGGGGGACGCTGCCGACATCCCCGAAGAGGAACCCGAGATGGACTGAGAAGCCTGCCCTTCGCCAGCATGCCTTTCTGCGCGAGCGGGATCGCGGCAGAGAAATCCCGGAACGTCGCTGGCCGATCCCGGAGCGTCGCTTGTCAACCCAGGGGCGCCGGCCGACCGCTCCCGGGGCGCTGCCTGCCACCGCGCTTGCCGCCACGCGTGTCGCCGCGCTTGCCGCTGGCCGGCGCCTCGTCCAGGGAGAGCAGGCCGTGGCGGCGCCAGCCGACGCTCGCGAGCCACGTCCTGGGCGCTGCGACCGGGGACGAGATCGATTGGCAAGGAACCCCGGCAGAAGGGTGTGAAGTTGGGGAATGGCCGACCGCCGGGACCGAAGCGGGAGTGTCCGCGGGCGCGGCGCAGGCGAGGTTGCGCCACCCGTCGAACCAGGGCCCTGAGGAGCAGGGATCGACGCCTCGAGCAGCCTCGACGTGCTTCTTCCAGTTCTGCAGGACGTAGCTCAGGCCGTTGCGCACCTCGCGCGGCGTGCGCAGCACGTGCTGGTGGTAGCGGCCGATCCACACCGGGCCCTTGCGTCCGAGGCATCCGTTGATCGCCTTGGCCGTGCGGATGATAAGGCCGCGGATACCCAGGCCCAGCGACCTCGTGTCGCGGGCCTCCACCAGCATGTGCACGTGGTTGGGCTGCACTGAGAAGTGGATCACGCGGAAGCCCGGACCGGAGGCCGAGGAGATTGCATCCATGAGGACCGGGAAGACCTGACGGCTCCGGAGACAGGACAGATCCGCGCGCAGGGTCACGTGGACCGGATGGCTCGCACGGTGAACCGGCCTCCGGCAATGCGGGACCCCGACCTTGCGACCCGTCGGCTTGCGGCCAGCCCCGGGCCGCCATCCGCCCCAGGCGCAGGGAACAGGGAGCGATAGCTGACACCCAGCTGCCGTGCCCACATTCGTCACCCTCTTCACCATCGCTCGTTTCTTGGTCACGGCTTCACGTTCACGCGGTCCACCCCTGCGCGGTCCACCCTTACGCACTCCACTCTCGCGCGGGCCATTGTCATGGGCTTCATCGCCGGGATCCGGGGCAAACGTTTCCACGGGGGGCTGCTCTTCGGGGCCGCGCCCGGGACGTGGGCGACCCCAGCCCGAGAGGACGTCCTGAACGCACTCATGCCGACGAGGTTCGCGGTGTCCAGGGTCCCCCGCCCGGAGGGGTGACCATCTTGATTACGGCTATAATGGTTGGGGAAGGGGGCGGGTGGCGTCGCACCCAAGGCCCAGGTCACGAAGTGCGCGGGGGCGGAGCCACCAGGCAGGGTGATGGGCGGCTTCCGACGACGTTTTCGGGCTAGACGCGGGTTTAGAGGGTCTTTCCGGGCGGTTTCTCGGGGAATCGTGACCCGCCGCCCGAGCCGGGCATGGCGTTTCCACGTGTCGAAGGGTATTGGCAGGTAGGAACGCTGCGGAAAAGGCGCCGATAAAGAACAGCGACACGCTCCACCGGCAGGAGCAAGCGTACACGCAGGATGACGCGCGCGGGGCGCGTAGACGGGGGTGGGCGAGCACGCGGAGCAGGGCTTTTCCCGCGCCAGTAATGTGCTAGGATCCTCCCCCGGCATGACGAAGAGACGACTGACCCGGACCGTCCTCGCTATCCTGGTGGCCGCCAGCCTGGCCGTGCCCGGGGCGGCGGGCGCGGCCCCAAAGGCGTCCTACATAAACACGTTCACTCTCGTCCTCGATTTCACGGACAGGGCCATGACCTGGGTCGAGAAGCACAGGGACGACCCGCGCCTGGCCGAGGCCGCGGCCGCCATGGCGAGGGCCAACGTCGAGACGGTCGGGAACCTGTCGCCGCCGCCCGAGTTCGTGGACATCCACCCCCACTTCGTGGCCATCGTGGAGAACAGCGTGAACGCCTTCCAGGCCATAGCGGACGGCGACAGCAAGACTTTCTACAAGATGAAGGGCAAGATGAAGAAGGACCGCCAGAGCCTGAACCAGGTGCTGAGCGAGCAGAACTTCGTCTTCCCGGCGATCATCTGAAGGAGGCAGTCATGGAACGCCCAGGTATCGCAATCGCGGCATTTCTCGCACTCGCGGCCTCGCTGCTGCCCGGGCCTGCACGCGCCCAGACCACGCTCACCGGGCCGAACGGGATGGACTGGGACGTCTACGAGACCACGACCGGGTACCTGAACGACGGCGAGACCGACGTGTGGGACGGGGCGTACTACCTGTCCGTCAACTCGATCCAGTACACGGCGGGCGGCGTACCGGCGACCCCGATCCTTGCGGGCCGCGGGCTGCGCATGGCCCAGCAGTACCCGACGTCCAGCCTCACGGTGCAGCGCACGATCTGGGTGCCCGCGACCGGCACGCACGACTACCTGCGCTACTTCGACACTTTCGGGAACGGCAGCTCGTCCCCGATCCCCGTGACCGCGACCTACACGGGCAACCTCGGATCTGACTCGAGCACGATCGTGGTCGCGACGTCGAGCGGGGACACGCTGGTGTCAGCGGCCGACGCCTGGTATTCGACTCACGACAGCTCCTCGTACGACACTCCGACCGGGTGCGCGTGGTGGGACGGGACGGCGCTGGGCCCCAACACCGAGTCCCTCTCCTCCGACAGCTTCACGACCACGTTCCAGTTCGACGTGCCTGCGCTCTCGACCGTGGCGCTCATGATCTTCGTGGTGCAGGAGACGACCAGGGCCGCGGCCCAGGCCACGCTCGAGTGGCTCGCGGACCTGCCAGAGGAGGCCATGGAGGGGCTGACGGGCGAGGAGATGATGCAGGTCCTGAACTGGCAGGCGGGCGGCGCGCCGGTCATCAGGCTGCTCACGGATCCGCTCGAGGTGGACGAGGGCGGCGACCTGCTGCTCGAGCTCGACGTGCAGGACCTCGAGGGAGACACCTTCACCGTGGCCTGGGACCTGGACGGGGACGGCTCGTTCGACGACGGGACCGGGCTCACGGCCACGTGGAGCGCTGCCGGCCTCGACGGGCCTGCCTCGGGCGCCGTGGCCGTGCGGGCGACCGACTCGGGAGGCGAGTCGCGCGATATGCGGATGACTATCGTGGTCAGGAACGCGGTGCCCGTGTTCTCCACGGATCCGGCCGTGGATCCCGGGCTGATCGCTCACAGGGGACAGACCTGGGAGTACAGGATAGCGGTGGACGACCCGGCCAACGTGGGCGGGATCATCCGCGATCCGGTCACCGTAACGGTCCCGGTGAAACCGACGGGCATGATATTCTTCGGCGACCTCCGCCTGAGGTGGGCCATCCCCGACTCCGTCGACGTGATCGGGGACCACCAGGTGAGGATCGAGGCGGACGACCACGAGGACGGCCTCGGGGTCCAGGACTTCCTGATCACCATCCCGGAGAACACGCCGCCGCCCGCGCCGGTCGTCGTCTCCCCCGACCACTCGGTCGTGTCTACCGTGCGTCCCACGCTGATCATCGAGAACGTGGTGGACATCGAGGGCGATCCCATCATCTACACCTTCCAGGTGGACTCGACCGGCGAGTTCTCGACCAGCACCCTGGTGGCCGTTGGCCAGAGGAACGCGGCCGCCGGGGCCCAGACCACCTGGGTCGTCAACGTGGACCTCGCGGACGGCAACAGGTACTACTGGAGGGTGTGGGCCAACGACGGGACCGAGGACAGCCCGGCCACGCTCACGTACTTCGACGTAGATCTGTCAGCGGCCGAGCCCGATCCCGAGCCGGACGCCTCGTCGGACGATCCGGTGGACGCATCGACCGACACGGGCTGGGACATCTCGCCGCCCGGTGACGAGGGCGGGTGCTCCTGCACCATGGCCGGATCCGGGGGCGTCGCTGGCGGCAGGAACGCCGGCCTGATCCTGGCGGCCCTCATGGCCGTCGCGGGCGCGGCTCTCGGCCTCGCCGGGTCCGGGCGCGGTGGAAGACGCGCTTCGAGGGGGAGGGAGGAAGATCGGACATGAGCTCGAGTCAAGCAGTGCGCGGCAGTGTTCCGGTCATCTTCGCCATGGCGGCGCTCGCCGCACTGGCCATCGCCGGCTGCGGCGGCGGCAACAAGGACGTCGAGAAGCCCAGGACCGACCTGGAGCCGTTCTCGGAGGTCTCCTCGCTCGAGATCATCGAGAAGGTGATCGCCGAGCGCGGGCTCGAGTCCGTGAGGGGCGAGGACGTCTGGGTCGTGGGACACGGCTGGTGGAAGGTCGATCTCTGGATCGAGGGGCTCCCGCTCGTCATCGAGTACCTCGACGACGAGGACCGGGCCAAGCTGGGCAAGTCGCTTACCTCCAGCAAGGTCGGGGATCACTTCAAGCTCGTCGCGGTCGGTCTGGAGGAGATCGGCGAGGGAGTGCAGATCACGTCGGCGAACTCGCGCTACTGCGTGGTCTTCGACGACAGGGACTACGTCTTCCAGCCCAACCAGACGTCCGAGGACAGGTACGACGTCACGATCTTCGAGATCCAGAAGAGGCTCAGGAAGGACGCCGTGGACGTGATCGAGGAGCTCACGCGCATCCTCGCCAACCAGGCCGAGGAGCTGGGCGGGGGAGGCGGGGACGGCGAGGGGAGCGGGAACGGCGAGGGCGAGTGAAGGAGCGGCGTAGAGGGTCGCAGGCGGACGGCAGGCCGCCTGCCCCGGGAACGCCGGGAGCCCGCCTTCTCGTCATCGACGTGGGCAACACCAACATCTGCGTCGGGCTCTGTGAGGGGCGTTCGCTCCTCAACTCGTGGCGCCTGAGGACCCAGCCCGACCAGACGCAGGACGAGTTCGCGATGTCGCTCGGACAGCTCCTCGCGATGGGCGGCATCGACTCCACCGGGATCGCCGGGGCGGCCGTGGCCAGCGTCGTGCCGACGATGTCCGGTGTAGTGGTGCGGGCGCTAGAGACCCGCTTCCGCGTTCCGGTGATCTCCGTGGGCCCTGGCATCAGGACCGGGGTCTCGATCCGCATGGACAACCCGCGCGAGGTCGGCGCGGACAGGATCGTGAACGCCGTGGCCGCGACCGAGATCGAGCCGGGCGGGTCCATCGTCGTGGATCTCGGCACCGCCACGACCTTCGACTGCATCT
>CAZGVR010000111.1:8278-9848 GCA_964528945.1 uncultured Myxococcales bacterium | reverse complement strand
CGAACGGGTGCCGCTCGTTGCCGCTGTCGTTGTCGTTGTCTTCCGCCATGGCTTTCTCCTTTTCCATGCCTGTGCGACCAGGGTTTGCACTGGCCGTTTCGTCAACCGCGCCGACATGACGCGATATGTCTTCATGATATGTCGCAGTGATATGTCTCGATATGGCTACTGTCAAGCCCCAGGGCTCTGCGACCCGGCAACCCAGGTCACTCTGCAATGTCAGGAGGAAAGATCAGGATCAGGCCAAGGGACCAGCCCTTCTTCATGCTGGTCGAGTCATCGAGTCTCAGCGGTGAAGGAAATAGTATTGCTTTCAACACGTTGGAAACGCACTTCACCAGTTCTTCCTGGCCTGGGCCTGCCTTGACGACCTCGACCTTGCTCTTTGACCCGGGAGTAATGAGCAGGGAAAAGGTGTGTGACGAGACCAGGGATGTCCCGGACCCGTCGATGCTCTTGCCATAAGCTAACCAGCACTTGTCGACCTTGTCCTTCTTGGCTGCGACAGCGGCCAGCACCTTTCCTGCCGAGGCCTGGGTCGGCTGGAGGTACTTGCCTCCGCTGTCCTGGAACCAGTGCGAGGCAGGGAAGGGATCCGCGGCCAGTGATTCGGTCGCCGGAGGCGTTTCATCCACGACCGGCACCACGTCATGGATGGGCTCAGGGGCGCCTGGCCGAGGTTCGGCGATCGGCTCCACTGCAGGCACCGCCACCGGGGCGGGCACCATCGGCGAGGTCGAGGCAGGTTGAACTGGAACGCCGTCCGAGGCAGACGCGCCGCACGATGCCAGGGCAAGGCAGGCCGCGACAGTGCCGAGATTGCAAGCGCTGTTTCCTCGTCGACTCATCCAGCGCATTGTATAATAAGCTCCGTCCTCGGGGAGGGTCATCATGAAACAGGCGTTCGCGATCGCGTTGCTGGTCGTTTCCCAGTTCGTCGTTGCGTGCGGCGGGGTATCGAACTATCACGGCGACGGGGACGAGGATCCGGACACGGCGCAGGATTCGATCGAGGTTCTGGAGGATCTCCTGCCCGACACGACGGCCGACACTGTCGAGGACACTGTCGCAGACTCACCGTCAGACACGGGGATCGATACGATCCCTGACACGGGCACGGACACACCAGCGGACAAGGTGGTCGACACGGTCGCCGACACCGCGATCGACACGACGACCGACACGTCGGTCGATACGTCGGTCGACAGTTCTGCGGACACGACGGTGGACACGGCCGTCGATACGGCGACGGATACGGTCGTGGATACTGCCACGGACACGGCTGCTGACACGTGGATAGACACGGCCACGGACACGACGGTGGATACCTACATCGACACGGGCATGGACACGGGGATCGACACGAGGCCCGACATCGCGTTCGACACCATCCCCGACATGCCGGTCGATCTCCCGTGCGTGAGCACCGGCTGCCCCACGACAGGCCTCGGTGGCTGCTGCCCTGGGTTGACCGCGGTCTCGGACTGCGAGCCCGGCGACCTCACCTGCCTGCCGATCCAGCTCTGCGGGAGCTGCGGCGAGTTCGACTCCGACTACACCGGACGTCACT
>CAZGVR010000111.1:5885-8268 GCA_964528945.1 uncultured Myxococcales bacterium | reverse complement strand
ACCGTCGGCGAGAGCGCGGTGACGCGTTCGGAGCCGATCCAGTTCTGCGTGAACTGCGGCAACCACGCGTGCGAGCCGCACGAGACCTCCTGGAACTGCCCCGGAGACTGCCCCACCGGATGCGACATCTCGGGAAGCGACGTGAGCTACCCTTGCAGCATGATCGAGACATGGTTCTGCGCATGCATCGAGGATCCGTGCAGGCCCGTGTGCGACACGTTGGTGATCCCGCCCGAGTGGACGGATCCGTGCACCGGCGACTACTTCGGCTACTGCTCGCCTTCCTCGCGGCCTGCCTGCCTGATGATCGGGACCGATGCCGAGGGCTGGTACGTGGTCTCGAGCGGCGGCACCGCGGTCCTCGTCGCCGAGGACCTCTGCGCGCCGCGCTGGGACTGCGAGGTCATCTGGTAATATCGCGCGCCGCCACGCGCTTCATGCGCTCCACGCACACCGGCAGGATCCCGTCCTTCCACGTGGGCATGCCTCCGCGGATCACGTACTCAACCAGGGCGTCGAACCCGGCGCCGTCGAAGGCGTACTCCCCGATGTGGACGGTGCCATCTACTTCTGTAACGGGTATCGCGACCGGGGCGCCGTACCTCGAGATCACGGACTCTACGAAAGGACGGCTGGCGTCTCCCAGAGGGTCCTGCCTGAAGTCCTCCCTGCTTCGGGGGAAGGGGAAGCGCTCGTAGATCTCGCCGATGAAGCCGGAGAGGTCCTGCCCGGCGATTGCCGCGTGCAGGTCGCCGATCCTGGACCGGTCCTCGATGCGCCACGCCTGGATCGTGGGCCGGGCATGGGCGCACTCACCGCTGATCACGTGGATGGCGGCATCGCAGAACTCTGGCGAGAAGAAGAACAGGCGATCGAGCAGGAGCATGTCCGACTCGATGTTGAAGTAGCCGAAGGACACGATCCCGTGGCTCGACGATTCGAATGCAAGAGGCATGGCGGCGACCGGCCAGGAGATCGGCGCGGCGGTAACCGTGGCGGCTAGTCGGTCCCCGTGTCCGAGGGCATGTCCGGGTACACGTCGGTGGACGTGTCGGGAGGCACATCGGGGATGTCGATCGCAGGCAGGCAGAACGGGCCGCCGCCGATGTACGGGACCTCGGAGCAGGAGTAGCCCTCGTCCTCGCGGCAGTCGGTGCGGTCCGTGCAGTCCTTCATGCAGAACTGCATGAAGCCCATGACGTCGAAGCACGTGGAGCCAGCGCCGCAGTCCGCGTCCGTGATGCAGTCGGCAGAGCAGTACCCGTTCGGGAACGTGATCATGCCGTAAATGTCGGTCATGCAGTTCGGAGAGGCGCTCGGGATGCCACCGCAGTCGTCCTGGGTCGCGCACGAATCGCCGACCACGCCGGTCCCGCCCTCGGTCGGGATGTCGGCCGGGGTATCGGGCGTCACCTCGGCGTGATCCTCGGGAGGCTCCGTGGTCGGATCCGGGATGGTGTCCGACTCGGTGTCACCTGCCGTGTCACCGAGGAGATCGTTCGAGTCGGTCAGAGTGTCCGTGGATGTGTCCTCGTCGCCGTTCTTGTCCGAGCCGCACGCCGAGAAGGCGAGCACGCAGCCCAGGACGATCGAGAGCGTCGCGACCCGTACGGGTCCGGTTGCCTTCCTCATGGTTCACCTCCGTGGAGTTGCATCGAAGCTTAATCGAGCATGGGATGGAATGCAAGCAAGCAACGGCAGGATTGACCGCAGGAGGCCGGCAGCGAGGCTACGGCGTCACCAGGCCGCCGCAGTCGAAGAGCGCGTCGCAGTCCCCGAGCGTGACGGCCACGTCCAGGCAGGAGCGGGAGATGCTCCCCTCCGGCAGGCTTCCGCATGTCGTGAGACATGCCTCTGGCTCGACATCGAATCCGCAGGGCGTGGCGGCCATGGAGCAGGCATCCTCGCAGGCCGTGCCGAAGCCGCTGTCCAGCTGGCACACCCTGGCCTGCCCGCAGTCTGCCGTGGACATGGCCTCCGATGCGCACTCCCTGACATCAAGGTCGTAGAGCGGGCAGAATGTGGTGCAGTACCCGAACAGCGCGCAGATGGTGTCCATGAACAGGCACACCGAATCACAACCCTCGGCCGGAACTGCGGGCGTGAAGCAGGCGGTGAAGGCCGACAGGTCAGCGCCTGCCTCCACGAAGCACGCGCGCACGTCCGGCGCCATCCTCGCGCACATGGCCCCGCACGTGGCCGGATCGACCGGGATGGGCGAGAATGACAGGAAAGAACCGCAGACCTCGGGGCAGGTCGAGGACGGAACCGGAGCCGCATCCGACCCGCCATCCCCCGGGTCTGGATCGGACGCGTCGTCCGCGTGGCCGTCATCGGTGCTCGAGTCCATTGCCCGGCTGGGGATGATGTGGATGGACGTCTG
>CAZGVR010000111.1:0-5875 GCA_964528945.1 uncultured Myxococcales bacterium | reverse complement strand
GAGTAGCGGATGGTGAGCGCGCCGTTGGAGACCGCGGTGAAGTAGACCGCCACGGCGGCCAGGAGCGCTGCGCTTGCGGCCCGGATCCACATCCCGCCACATTCTGATGCGGGGACCGGATACATGCAAGCCGGATCACGTGCTAGAGTCGACGCACATGGGATCGGAGGTGCAAGTCATGCGCGTTGCACGAACTTCATTCATCGCGAGCGCTGCGGCCTCGTGGGCCGTCCTGGCCATGGGATGCGGCGGAGGCGGCAGGTTCACCGGTGACGCGGACCAGGACACCACGTCTGACCAGGCCCTCGACCCGGCCGCGGACACGAACGGCGACACTGCCGTGGACACGGCCTCGGACACCGGGGAGGACCCGCCGACCGACACCGGGCTCGAGGCCGATGCGGACACGGACCCGGACGCGCCGCCCGACATGAGGGACACGGACTCGGGCACGATCCGGGGCGTGGAGGAGGGAGACGGCGCCGTGGACACCGACTCGGACGGCGTGCCGGACAGCGCCGACGAGGATAGCGACGGGGACACCATACCCGACGCGGTAGAGGCTGGGGACCCGGATCTCGCGACGCCTCCCGGCGACTGCGACCTGGACGGGATACCCAACTTCAGGGACCGGGACAGCGACGGGGACGGGCTGTCGGACGCGACAGAGAGGACCATGGGGACCGGACCGTGCGACACGGACTCTGACGACGACACGATCTCGGACCTCGCGGAGGTGGCGTACGGCTCGGATCCACTGGACGGCTCGGACAACCCGGCCGCCTACGGCGACTTCGTGTTCCTCGTCCCCTACTCGGCCGCGCCCGTGCCTTCGTCGGACACGCTGGTCTTCTCCACGGGCCTGAAGCTCGCGGACGTGTACCTCCTCATCGACCAGACGTGCTCGCTCATGGACGAGATCTCGGCGCTGATCTCCAGCCTGGACACGGTCATCGTGCCGGGAATACAGGCGGAGATCGCGGACGCGTGGTTCGGGGTCGGGGCCTTCGAGGACTGCATGGGCGGAAGCTGGTCCTGCGCGAACGAGATGGCCATGCTCCAGCAGGTGACCCCGGATTACGACGCGGCCCACGCGGCCCTCACGCCGCTCGCGACCGATTGCTGCGGCGGGTCAGAGCCCTACTACCACTCCCTGTACGCCGTGGCCACCGGCGACCTGGCGCCCTTCTCGACCTGGAACGTCCACCCGAGGACCTGGACGTGCACGCCTCCCGGATCCATCGGCTGGCCCTGCTTCCGCGAGCAGGCCGTGCCAATAGTCATCCAGCTCGGGGACGAGGACCTGGACGAAGCGGGCGCGACCTGCGCCCCTTCCCACACGACCGAGACCGCGGTGAACGCCCTGAACTCGATCAACGCGAGGTACATCGGGCTCAACGCCGGCCTGAGCCGCGACGACATGGTGCGGATAGCGACGGGCACCGGCTCGGTGGACGCGCTCGGGAGTCCGCTGGTCTTCGACGTCTCTGGCGGGACCGGGATCGGCTCCCAGGTGGTCGACGCGGTGAGCCAGGTGGCGACCGCCATCCCGATCAGGGTGGACGCCGAGGCTCACGACGATCCCTCTGACTTCGTGGACGCAGTGGCCGCATTCATCGAGGAGATACACACGAACACCTCGGGATCCTCGATATGGGATCCGTTCATTGGCGAGCTGCGCATCTGCACCTCCGGGATCCCGGTGGGCACCCCGGGCACGCCGCCAACGGCAGACTACTTCGAGATCGTCCCGCCGGGGGACTCGGTCTGCTTCGACATAGTCCCGCGAACCAACACGTCGGTGACCGCGACATCGGTGCCTCTCGTGTTCCGGGCGACGATCGACGTGATCGGCGACCTGCACACACCGCTCGACACGAGGGAGGTCACGTTCGTCGTGCCTCCCGTGATCCCAGGCGGGTGAGCCGTGCCCCGGGTCCGGCGCGGCTCAGCCGTCCTCGCCGTTCAGCTCGAGCTTGTATCCGACGCCGCGCACGGTCCTGATGTGACGCGGCCTGAGCGGGTCGGGCTCCAGCTTCTGCCTGAGGGAGACTATGAAGTTGTCCACGGTCCGGACCGTGCCGTCGAACCCCCAGCCCCAGACCTGATCCACGATCGTCTCGCGCGGGAGGGACCGGCCCGGCGTGCGCGCGAGCAGCATCAGCAGATCGAACTCGCGCTTGGTGAGCACGACCTCCCTGCCGCCCCTCGTGACCTTTCGGCTGGCGGGGTCTATCACGACGTCCGAGAACCGGATCTCGGTCTCCTCGAGCCTGGTCCGCCGCCGCCGCGACAGCATGACCTCCACGCGGGCCATGAGCTCGCGCAGATCGAAGGGCTTGGTCATGTAGTCGTCGGCCCCCAGCCCGAGGCCCTCCACCTTGTCGTCGATGGCTCCCCTCGCGCTCAGCACCAGGACCTGCACGTCGCTGTCCCGCTCCCTGATCGCGGACAGGATCTCGAGACCGCTCCGGCCCGGGAGCATGATGTCCAGGACCACGAGGTCCGGCCCCACGTCCGCGGCCTTCCTCATGCCGTCGTTGCCGTCTGCCGCCGTGAACACGGTGAGCCCGCGCCTCTCCAGGTTGAACTTGATCCCGTCCCTGATGGCCCTGTCGTCCTCGACGATGAGGACCGTCCCGCCCTCTTCGCGCGTCATCTGGACTCCTTGGAGAACGGAAGGTGGATCGAGAAGGTCGAGCCAGCGTCCCTCTCGCTCTCCACGATGACGTGACCGCCGTGCTCGCGGACCACGTGGCGGACGATGGCGAGGCCGAGCCCGGTGCCCGCCGACCGGCTGCGCAGCTCCGTGTCCACCCTGTAGAACGGGTCGAAGATGCGATCGTGCTCCCCGGCCTGGATCCCTATGCCGTTGTCCACGACCGACACGACGACCTCGCCCGAGTCGGCGTCGTCGCTCGCGACGACGCCGATGACCTTGCTCTCGCCCGTGTACTTGTACGCGTTCACCATGAGGTTGAGCACCGCGGACGCGATGGCCCGGTGATCGTGCACCACGGCGGCCCGCGTGGAGACGTCCACGGACAGATCGACCTCGCCGGGATCTATCATGCGCCTGAACGACGCCACGGCGTCCTCGACGGCCGGCCCCACCGGATCGCTGCGCTGGTCGAGGGCGATGCGGTCCTTCTCCGCGCTCCGCCATCCGAGCACCCTGTCGATCATGGTCTCGAGCCACGCGGTCTCCCTGAGGATCGTGCTCAGGCCCCTCGCGAGGACGGCCCGGTCGTCGCTCACGCCGTTCTCGGCCAGGGTCTGGGCGTGGAGCTTGATGGCGGCGAGCGGCGTCCGCAGCTCGTGCGTTACGTTGGCCAGCAGATCGGCCTGCAGGCGGGCGATCCTGGCCCTGCGTCCCAGCAGGACCGTGGCTATGACCGCGCCTCCCACGGCCGCGGAGGCGAACGTGGTCACGAGGATGCCCAGGATGAGGGAGAAGGTGGACTCGCCGATCACGAGCGCCACGATCCCCACGCCCGAGGCGAGCGCGACCGGGACGAGGACGCCCACCGCGATCGCGATGATCGCGCCGGTCACGTCCAACCCGCGTCCCAGGCGCCCTATCCTAGTGCGGCGTGCTCCGGTCATGCACGATCCATGGTAGCACAGTTGCCGGTCCCGGTGCCCGCCGGTCAGTTGGGGGCGGAAGACATGGCCGGAGACAGGGCCATGGAGGGGCGATCGCCGACCCCGACCGCGGCGGCCACGGCGCCGGCCTCATCGGCCTCGGCGGCCGGCTCGTGCCCGAGCGTCCGGACCGGGACGGGGAAGAGCCTGGCCGGGGCCACCCGCACGTCGTCGTACCTGGTGACTATGGTCGAAGGCTGGATCGCGTCTCCGAAGGCCAGCACGCGGGCCTTCCAGAGGGCGGCCGCCACGGGCGTGGCGATCCTCTCGATGCGCTGGCGCGCGGTCATCCCGAGCCGCCCGCTGATCTGGGCGTCGAGCATCCCGGCCATGCGCCGCTCGCGCTCGTTCGCCGGGTTGCGCGCGATTGCCGGCAGCATCGAGGACCAGTCGCGCAGCCTCTCCTCGTAGAAACGCATCCTCTTCTCCATCAAGGCGTCCCGCCTCGCGGAGGCGAACCTCTTCCAGCCCGTGAAGGTCGTCTCCACGACGCGGAGCATGGAGCTTCCGTTCGCCCGGTACTCCGCGTCGAAGGCGTGCTTCACCCACCGCTCGGCAGAGTCGCCCGGGAACTCCGGGTGATTGAAGGAGAGGTGCTTCTGGCCGTGCCACTCCTCGTAGGGCAGGTCCTGCCTCAGGATGCCGCGCTTCTCCTGGGAGCGGTAAAGCCCGGTCACCGGCAGCGGCGTGAGGAGCATGAACTGCACGAAGTCGGCCTGCAGGTCGATCATGAAGTCGATCTCCCTGCCGATGTTCTCGCGCGTGTGGTGCTCCTGGCAGAGGATGCCCGAGGCGAGCACGATGATGCCGCGGTCGCGCAGCCTTCGCACGAGGGACCGGGGATCGATGCCGCGGTTCTTCTCGAAGTTGCCCTCGCTCGTCGAGGACTCGACACCCATCCAGACGAACTCGACGCCCAGCCGGGCCATGCGATCCACGCCGAATGCCTCGATCGCCTCGGCCGAGGAGAAGATCTGGAAGCGGAAGGCCCTGCGGTCCTTCTCCATGAGGTCGAGGAGTTCCATGGCCCTCGACCTGTTCTTGAGGAAGTTCTCGTCCATGACGAAGAACTCATCGGAGCCCGTCTCCTCGGCCAGGCGGACGCAGGTCTCGTAGACCTCCCGCCCGGTGGACAGGAACGGGGAGTAGCACTTGCCGAAGAAGTGGCTCGTCGAGCAGAAGCTGCAGCCGTTCACGCAGCCCACGCCGGGCACGAGCAGGTTCGACGGGCGTCCCGGGACCGGCATGCCGAAGATGCTGCGCCGCTCCGCGCTCGGGAGGGTGGGGTGGCGTATCGGGGCCCCGGGATCCTGCCCCAGGTAGGCCCGCATCCAGGCGATGCCCTCGCCCTTGACCACGTGGTCGCAGTCCACGAGGTCCTGTATGCCCTCGATGGCCGCTCCGTGCCCCCCGAGCACGATGACCGATCGTGGCGAGTTCTCCCTCGTGATCCTCGACATCTCCCGCGCCTTGGAGAAGTTCGGCGTGATGAAGGATATCCCCACGATGTCGTACCCCTTCCTCACCCCGCGCGCGAACCTGGCGCGCGACGGGAAGTACAGGACCGTGACGTCCGCGTCCACGTTCTCGGCGATGAAGTAGAGGCCGAAGGAACGGTGATGGAACCTGAACGAGGCGATCCCCTGCCCCCTCGTGACCTGGTTGTGGAACAGCTCCATGATGTTCTCCTTGCGGCCGAACTCGTCGTCCACGCCGAAGGGTCCGAACACCCCGCTCAGAAGGATCCGCTTCCTCTCGCTCTCCATGACACGCTCCTCGCTTTCTCGAGACGATTATTGGAGCGGGCGTGTCACGGGCGCGTCACCCGTATGTCATGGTACTGTCACGGGGATCCGGGGGCGCCGGGGAAGGTCACTCGCCGCAGCGGGAGACGAACAGGTCGGCCTCGGCAGCGAACTTGCCGCCCGGGGCTGCCTTCTTCACGGCCTCGAGGTGGGGGAGGGCGCTCTTGCAATCGCCCTGGTAGGTCACCAGGATGGATCCGAGCAGGAGGTGGGCCTTGGTCGCCAGGTAGCCCTTAGGCTCCTTCTCGAGCATGGCGTCGAGCCTGGCGCCTGCCTCCGCGTACTTCTTCTGCTTCACGAGCAGGCGCGCGTGCAGGAAGGTGGCCTCCTGCTCGAAGAACCCGTGGGGGAAGCGAGACCAGTAGCCCGTCATGGCCTTGGACGCGCGATCGAGGTCGCCCAGCTTCTCGAGCGACACGCGGGCC
>CAZGVR010000110.1:4228-9861 GCA_964528945.1 uncultured Myxococcales bacterium | reverse complement strand
TCCCTTGCATCAGAGCCCGGACAGGACGTGGGACCATTCCATCTTCATTATCCAGAAGACCAGGGTGATGCCCGTTCCCACGGCGACCGTGCCGAAGATCGCCCCTAGCACCCTGATCCACACGGGCGCGCGCGAGGTCCGGATCGAGTCCAGCCTGCCGGATTCCGCCAGCCTCTCGTAGAGCGCCGGCCGCTCGTGCATGAGCTCGTGCCTGTTCACCCTGCCGGTGAATATGACCCTGTCCATGGGGAACTTCCCCGGATTGAGATGCGTGTTGAAGAAGTGGATCGAGAAGATGAAGGCCGTCGCCAGGAGCGCCTCGTGCGAGTGGACCTCCATGGCCACGTTGATGGCCCAGCCCGGCAGCCCCAGCGTGGCCGTGAAGAACTCCTTGAACCATATGCATAGGCCCGTGAGGCCAATGACCCCGACGCCCCAGAACACGGCCATGTAGTCGAACTTCTCGTAGTAGGTCCACCTGTCCCACCTGGGCCTCGGGCCGAGCCACAGGAACCAGCGGAAGCTGGCGATCAGATCCCGGAGATCCTGCGGCCGCGGGGCCATGGAGTCCGGGCCGAACAGGAACGCGACCAGCTTGCGCAGCCTCGAGCGGACGGTCTCGCCCGATCCCGCGATCCCGGTCACGCCCATGTAGGCCCGGAGAGGCATGTAGATGAGCGCGACCATCAGCGCCCAGCGGGTCCAGGAGAGCCACCAGGAGGCGTTCCGCGCCTCGGGCGGGAGCGTCGTGTCCACGGGGCACCCTCCGATCCTCGCCATGGCCTCGCCGTGCCGTCTCCCGAGCGACCAGACGAAGAGCACGATCACGTGGGTGCTCAGGTACCCGAAGGTGATCATGGCGAACACGCGGTGGAACAGGCGTGCCACCTGCCCGCCGTTGCCCTGGAACAGGGCGTCGAGCACGCCGAAGATGGCGGCCGCCCACGGATGCGCAGGGTACTTGATGGGCAGGCCGGTGAGGGCGAGGCCCAGGAAGCTCACAACGACGAACACGTGGAGCACCCTGTGGACCGGGTCCAGCCGCTGGAAGTACTCGGTCCTGAGCTCGAGCGGGATCCCCTCCCGTTTCCCGAAGCGTTCCGCGAGCCCCCTCACGAGCCACAGCAGCGAGTGGATGCCGAAGAACACGAACACCGACGCGAGCAGCGTCTCCATCAGGCCCCGGACGATCCCGAGGACCTTCTCGCCCTTCTTCTTCTCCCTGGTGATGGTGTCCACCCCACGGGAGCCGCCCTCGGGCATGTCCTTCCCGAGGGAGACGTGGGTGATGTAGCTGACCATCTCCATGGTCGCCTTCTTGTGGCACTTGCGGCACCGCTCGAGCAGGATCTCCGGCGTCAGCTGGGCATCGGATCCGGCGGCGGTCAGGTTCACGTGGTTGCCGTGGCAGTCGTAGCACTTGGCCACGTCGGGCGAGCCCAGGAGCGCGTATTTCCCGTGGTTGGACCGCATGTAGGTCGCCATCGCGAACTCGTGGCACTTGCCGCACTGCATGATGGCGTCCTTGAAGAAGCGGTTGTCGTCGGTCCTCCTTATGGAGTGCGAGATGTGGCAGTCGATGCAGGCAGGCCCTCGGAAGTCGTACGTCGCCTGGATCCTCGCCGGCAGCTTCTGGTACCGCTCCCTCTCGGACGCGAAGACCTTGCCGTGCGTCCCCTCGAGGAACTTGTCGTGTATGCCCACGTGGCAATTGGCGTTCCCGCAGGTGTCGGCCACGTTCTGGTGGTGGAGGCTGGAGCGCGTGTCGTCGATGGGGAAGATCGAGTGCGAGCCGTGGCAGTCCACGCACCCTGCCGAGAAGTAGAGCCCGCTCTCGAAAACTCCCTTGCCGTGGACGCTGTCCTCGTACGACTGGAGCGGCTCGAACACGTCGCCGGTCTCCTTCACCTTCACCTCGTGGTCGTGGCACCTCGCGCACACCTCCGCCATGTTCCTCTTGTTCACGATCGAGTCGTTGGCGCGGATGTCCTTGTTCTCGTGGTAGTCCAGGTGGCAGTCCTGGCACCTGACCTCGCGCTTCTCGCCGGTCCCCGGATCCACCACGGTCCTGTGGATCGAGGCCGAGAGCATCTCGACCTCCTTCCCATGGCACTTGCCGCACAGGGCTTTCACCTCGTCCAGGCCGCCCTTGCCCGAGGCCTTCTGGATCGAGTGGGACGTGTGGCACGAGGTGCAGACCGGCGGCCGCGTCTCGTACGGCGTGGCCGCGACGTACTTCGCATAGTCCTCGAGGGCCATCTTCGAGACCTTGTCGATCTCGGCCTCCAGCATCTCGCCGTGCTTGCCCTTCCAGAACTTCTCCACCTTGCCCTGGTGGCACTTGCCGCAAGTGTCGATGATGTGCCCCATGCTCAGCGTGCCCGTGGGATCCGAGATCCTGCGGAACCCGTGGTGCCCGTGGCAGTCCGTGCACGTGGCCACGTGCGGGACCTTTCCGAGCTTGTCCCCGTGCACCGAGGTCAGGTACGAGCCGACCGGGACGAAGGTGTCGCCGGTGACCGGGTTCGTGGCCGGCCTGGACGGGTCGTCGTGGCACTTCGCGCAGATCAGGTGGACCTCGACCTTGTCGAGGGCGGAGCCGGGCTCGCCGGCCGGGAGGATCTCGTGCACGTCGGAGTGGCAGTCGGTGCATCCGGCGCGGTGCTCCTTCCCGTCCGCGGCCGGCTTCCAGTGCTCGGAGCCCTCCAGGCTCTTGCCCGCGTCGTCGTGGCACGAGAGGCAGTCGACCGACCGCGGCGCGTTGTGGATGTCCGCGTGGCACGAGGTGCAGGAGTCCGTGGAAGGGCTGCCGTCCGCCCGCGCCTCCATGTGGATCGACTTCTTGCCCTTGCCCGGCACGTCGTGGCACATGGAGCAGTCGGGCTCGGGCAGGGAGACGTCCTTCTTCGAGTGGGACGGGAGCACCTCCCCGTGGCAGTCCGTGCACGACATCGCGGAGTGGGCGGTCTGCGACCATTCCGCGGGCTGGACCGGCTTGCCCGTGTGGCACTTCAGGCAGGTGGCGGCGTCGAGGGGCTTCTCGGCCGGCGCTGCCGGGGCCACCTCGCCCCGGCTGACTCCAGGGTTGGTCAGGAGGGCGGCGGGCACGAGCGCCAGGGAGGCGAGCACGGAGGAAAGGATCAGGCAGGTACGTCCATTCATGGCTCCTCGCTGATCAATTTTCGTGCCATGCCCCCTCACGGGGCGTGGGGTGCGGGACCGCGTCGACCCGGCCGGTATCCACACGTACGGGGCTTGCGCAAAGCGATGCCTGGCTCGAAATGATACCGGGCGCCTGGATGGGTGGTGCATTTGGAGCCGCCGGGAGCGGTCATCGCCCCTTGCCGCAAGGCCGAGACTCCTGGCACGTTCCGTGATATCCATCGCTCCTTGGGTGACCGGAGGTGAGCCGTGACACGTGAAGCCTCGAGATTGATGTACGAGAAGGCGTCGAGGATGATGCCGGGCGGCGTGAACAGCCCGGTGCGGGCCTTCAAGAGCGTGGGCGGCACGCCCGTCTTCTTCGAATCGGCGAGCGGGGCCCTCGTCCGCGACCTCGACGGGAACGAGTACGTGGACTTCTGCATGTCCTGGGGTCCGCTGGTCCTCGGCCACGCTCACCCGGCCGTGGTCGAGGCCGTGAGGACCGCAGCCAGCCGCGGCCTGAGCTACGGCGCCTGCCACCGGGCAGAGGCCGAGCTCGCCGAGCGCATACTCGGGGCATTCCCGGGCATGGACATGGTGAGGATGGTCAGCTCGGGGACCGAGGCCGTCATGACCGCGCTCAGGATAGCGAGGGGCGCGACCAGGAGGCCGCACATCCTCAAGTTCGACGGAGGATACCACGGGCACTCGGACGCGCTGCTCGTGAAGGCGGGCTCGGGGCTGGCCACCTTCGGCACCTCCTCGAGCCTCGGCGTGCCCGAGGGCTTCGCCAGGGACACGATCGTGATCCCGTTCGACGACGAGGAGGCGCTGGCCGAGACCTTCGGCAGGCACGGTGACCGCATCGCCTGCGCGATCGTCGAGCCTCTCCCCGCGAACAACGGCCTGCTCGTGCAGAGGCGGGAGTGGCTCCAGAAGCTGCGCGAGCTCACGCGGGCCTGCGGCGCGCTCCTCGTGTTCGACGAGGTGATCTCCGGCTTCAGGCTCCACTACGGCGGATACGGATCCCTCGTCCAGGTCGACCCCGACCTCGTGACCCTGGGCAAGAGCGTGGGCGGGGGCATGCCCGTGGCAGCCGTGGCAGGGCCGCGCCGCCTGATGGAGCTCCTGAGCCCGCTGGGAGGCGTGTACCAGGCAGGCACGCTGTCCGGGAACCCGGTCTCGCTCGCCGCCGGCATCGCCACGCTGGACACCCTCCGCAAGGGGGGCGTGTACGAGCACCTCGAGATGCTGGGGAGCGCGTTCGACGAGGCGGTCGCCGGGCAATCGGCGGCCGGACGTCCGTGGCTGCGCGCCCTCAGGGTCGGCTCGATCCTGTGGTTCCACCTGGCCGAGGGCCCGATCCCCAGGAAGGCCGACGCGATCTCGAAGGAGGCGGTCGAGCGCTTCAACTCGTCCCACGCCGGCTTCCTCGACCGGGGGCTCTACGTCCCGCCGTCCGCGTACGAAGTGATGTTCCTGGCCCTGCCGCACACCGTGGATCACGTCCGCGATCTGGTCCGTGCGTTCGCGGAGATCGGGGGGCGGCCCGCGTGAGGATCAGGTGGTACGAGGTCCTCTTCGGCGGCGCGGTCTTCCTCCTTGCCGCGCTCGGCATCTGGTGGACCCTGTTCCTGTACAGGTCGGTCCGCTCCGAGAGGGACGCCGCGCTCGATCTCGCCAGGCTGCGGTGGGAGATCGCCCTCGTGAAGCAGGGCGCGGATCCGGCCTCGGCGGCCTCATGCCCGGCGCCCGAGGAGGAGAGCAGGGAGATCCAGTCGCGGTACGGCCGCCGCCTGCGCATGGTGCTCGGCGAGGGGTCGTTCATGATCGTCCTCCTGGGCGTCTGCATCGTCATGCTGCTCCGCCTGTACATGCAGGAGGCGAGGCAGCTCGAGGCCATGAGGGGGTTCGTGTCCACGGTCACGCACGAGATGAAGACGCCGATCGCCGGCCTGAAGAGCCTCGTCCAGACCGCGGCTCGCGGCGACCTGCCGCAGGAGAACCTGGGGGACTTGATGAGGATGGGAGTGGCCGAGGCAGAGAGGCTCGAGCACCTGGTCGAGAACATCCTGATAGCCGGCCGCCTCAGGCTGGACAGCCAGCCCGTGAGGCTCGCGCCGGCCCGCCTCGGCGAGTTCATGGACGACATGGTCAAGCACAGGTCCGGCTTCCTGGCCAGGCCCGGCAGCCTCGTCGTCACGTACGGGGACGGGGCGCGGGACGTCGAGGTCCTGGCGGACCTGGACTCGGTCCGCATCATCCTCGAGAACCTGCTGGACAACGCGTACAAGTACGGCGGCGACGATCCCACGGTGCGGATGGCCGTGGAGCGCGAGGGGAAGGGAATCCGCATCGACGTGCTGGACCAGGGCGTGGGGTTCGAGCCCGGGGAGGCCGAGGCCATCTTCCGGCCCTTCATGAGGACCGTTGCCAGCGGCGCCTCCGCTAGCCACGGGACCGGCCTGGGGCTGAGCATCGCCCGGGCG
>CAZGVR010000110.1:3105-4218 GCA_964528945.1 uncultured Myxococcales bacterium | reverse complement strand
GCGTCCAGCCAGGGCCCCCGGAAGGGATCCAGGTTCAGCCTGACGCTGCAGGGGAGGCCGGAATGACCTCGAGGATACTGCTGGTCGAGGACGAGAAGCTGATCGGCACCATGATCCGCATCAACCTCGAGCGGGAGGGCCACGCGATCGAGTGGTTCGAGGACGGGGGGAAGGCATCGGCGACGGTGAGGGCGGGGAGGTACGACCTCCTGCTCGTGGACCTGATGCTGCCGGGGAAGGACGGGATCACGCTGGTCGGCGAGGCCAGGGCGGCCGGGGTCACCGCGCCGATCCTCATCCTGACCGCGATGTCGGCGGTCGACGTCAAGGTGAAGGGCCTGGCTGCGGGCGCGGACGACTACCTGACCAAGCCGTTCGACGTGGCCGAGCTCGTGGCGCGGGTCAAGGCCCTGCTCAGGAGGACGGCGGCCGCGCCGTAGCGGTCAGCCCATGTACGGGTAGGGGAAGTCGGTCGAGGGCACGAACGTCTCCTTTATCGTGCGCGGGCTCACCCACCTGAGCAGGTTGAGAGGTCCGCCGGCCTTGTCGTTGGTGCCCGAGGCCCTGGATCCGCCGAAGGGCTGGAGGCCGACCATGGCCCCGGTCGGCTTGTCGTTCACGTAGAAGTTGCCCGCCGAGTAGCGCAGCGCCTTGCATGCCTGGACGAAGGCGTACCTGTCGGCCGAGA
The DNA here is from genome assembly GCA_964528945.1 of uncultured Myxococcales bacterium. GTDB lineage: Bacteria > Myxococcota_A > Polyangia > DRWM01 > DRWM01 > CAZGVR01. The sequence continues at coordinate 3,530 of CAZGVR010000110.1, read as the reverse complement.
AGATCGATCCCGTGAGCGCGTACGGAGAGGTGCGGTCGCAGAGGTCGAGGGTCTCGGCGAACCGCGAGTCCTCGTAGACGTGGACCGTGATCACCGGCCCGAAGATCTCCTCGACCATGGTCGCGAAGGACGGATCCCGGCTGACGAGCACGGTCGGCTGTACGTAGAAGCCTCGCGACTTGTCGCCCGTCCCTCCTGCCAGGATCTCGACGTGCTTCGACGCCCGCGCGAGATCGACGTACCGCATTATCCTGTCGAAGGCCGGCTCGTCGATGACGGCGTTGAAGTCCGGGACGGTCTGGTGCTGGCCGTCGGAGGCATACGGGATCCGCGCCAGGATGGGCACGCGTCCGGCGTCGATGATGGTTGCGACGAGCGTCCGCATCGTTTGCTCGAACCAGACGGCGACTACGTGCGTGTTGCCC
>CAZGVR010000110.1:0-3095 GCA_964528945.1 uncultured Myxococcales bacterium | reverse complement strand
GACGGCGTTCACGAAGTTGCCGAGATCCCTCACGTCCCCGACCCTGACCCGGGACAGCATCTCGAGGACCGTGCCCCGGCTCGACGGCCAGAGGGAGGCGGGGATGTAGGCGCGCGATGCGGCCGAGCACTTCTGGCCCTGGTACTCGAACGCCCCGCGCACGATCGCGGTGGCGACGGCGATCGGATCCGCGGATGCGTGCACGAACACGAAGTCCTTGCCGCCGGTCTCGCCCACGATCCGGGGGTAGGACCTGTACGTCCCGATCCCGCCCGCGATCCGCTTCCAGATGCCGTCGAAGGTGGCGTTCGATCCCGTGAAGTGGACGCCCGAGAGCTCACGGTGCGAGAGCGCCACCCCGCCGACGATCTCGCCTGGCCCTGGAACGAAGTTGACGACCCCGGGCGGCAGGCCCGCCTCGCGGAAGACCTCCACCAGGTAGTGGTTCGAGAGGAGCGCGGTGCGCGCCGGCTTCCAGACGGTCGTGTTGCCCATGAGGGCGACCGCCATGTTCAGGTTGGAGGCGATGGCCGTGAAGTTGAACGGCGTGACCGCGAGCACGAAGCCCTCGAGCGGCCTGTACTCCGTGCGGTTCAGCTGGTCGATGGAGGAGCGCGGCTGCTCGGAGTAGATGCGAGAGGCGAAGTAGGCGTTGTACCTCAGGTAGTCGATGGTCTCGCACACCGCGTCGATCTCGGCCTCGCGAGCGCTCTTGCCCTGGCCCAGCATGGTCGAGGCCGCGATCACGTGCCTGAACCTGGTGGACAGGAGCTCGGCGGCCTTCAGCATGATCGACGCGCGCTCGATCCACGAGAGGTCCCGCCAGGCGGCCCTAGCCTCGAGCGCGGCCTCGATCGCCATCCCGACCTCGCGCTCGCCTGCCTCGTGGTAGCGGGCGATCACGTGGCCGTGGTCGCACGGCATCACGACGTCGCGCAGCCTGCCCGTGCGCACCTCCCTGCCGCCTATCACGAGCGGGATCTCGACGACCTGCGACGCCTGGCGCGCGAGCTCGGTCTCGAGGGCGGCGCGCGCGGGCGTCCTTGGCGCGTGGTCGTTCGCGCGCTCGTTCTCCGGCAGGCCGATGTGGAATGCGCTGTTGTTCATGCGGACCTCCCCTAGGGTGCGGCCGGGCGACCTTCGCCTCTCCCCGCCCATCATCCTATAAGGACCACCCGGGATCGGTCACCCCGTCCCCCGCCATCCGCGCTGTGGCTCGTTCCACCGTCTCGACGGCTGCACTCCACGCATCGGGTCTGCCTTTTCGGGGGCTTTCGGGGCCGATGCCGGTTTTTTCATGGGGGAGAGGATGGTGGGCGGTGAGCGGTGGGCGGCGGAGTCCGAGGTGATCCGGGCAGGAAACGGTGCGCCGCACCGTCCAGCCGGGACTGCGAGTTTGATTGGGCTATGATCGAAAGAGATACTATATTTTCCAGGTTGACCAGGGATTCGACGGGGATGGGCGGGGCCGCGCCGATCCCGGCCACGCATCGGTGGTTACGGATGGCTCTCCCCCCGCGCGGATCCGGGGGATGTGCTACTGTGTACCGTGGCACCACGCTCACAGGTCCTGCCGGGCCGCATGGCTTTCGTGGGCAGCTCCCTGCCGAGGCTGTGCGGGATCGCCACGTTCACATCCGACCTGGCCGAGGCAATCGCGGCGCTGTACAGGCAGGTGGAGCTGTTCGCCGTGGCCATGACAGACCCGCACGGCGTCTACCAGTACCCTCAGAGCGTCAGGTTCGAGATCGTGGAGAACGACATCGCGTCCTACCGGCGGGCCGCGGACTTCCTGAACATAAACGGCGTGGACCTGGTGAGCCTGCAGCACGAGTTCGGCCTGTTCGGCGGGCCGGCCGGGAGCCACGTGCTCGCGCTTCTCCGCGACCTGAGGATGCCGGCCGTGACCACCCTGCACACGGTGCTGCTCGAGCCCGACCCCAACCAGCGGCGCGTGATGGAGGAGCTGGCGGAGCTGAGCAGCCGCCTGGTGGTCATGAGCCGTCGCGGCGTGGATCTGCTCCGCGACGTCTACGGAGTCCCGGCCGAGAAGATCGACATGATCCACCACGGCATCCCGGACGTGCCGTTCGTGGACCCGAACTTCTACAAGGACAAGTTCGCCATCGAGGGCCGGACCGTGATGCTCACGTTCGGCCTGCTCTCCCCGAACAAGGGGATCGAGTTCGTGATCGAGGCGCTGCCCGAGATCGTGGAGGCCTTCCCGGAGACGGTCTACCTGGTCGTGGGCGCCACGCATCCGCACCTGCGCAGGCGCGAGGGCGAGGCCTACCGGCTGTCCCTGTCGAGGCTCGCGCGGGAGAGGGGCGTGGAGGACCACCTCGTCTTCCACGACCGCTTCGTGAGCAAGGAGGAGCTGGTAGAGTTCCTCGGCGCGGCCGACGTCTACCTGACGCCCTACCTGAGCGAGTCGCAGATCACCTCGGGCACGCTCGCCTATGCCGCCGGCATGGGCAAGGCCGTGGTCTCGACCCCGTACTGGCACGCGCAGGAGATGCTGGCCGACGATCGCGGCGTGCTGGTTCCGTTCCGGGACGGCCATGCGATCGCGGCCGCGGCCATGGATCTGATCGGCAACGAGACCAAGCGCCACGCCATGCGCAAGAAGGCCTACATGATGGGCCGCGCCATGGTGTGGCCCAGGGTCGCCCAGGCGTACATGGAGAGCTTCACGCAGTCGGGCGAGACCGGGCGCCGCACTCGAGCGGCCGGGCACGGCCGAGCGCACCCCAGGCGGTCGGACGTGCTGCCGCCGCTCAACCTCTCGCACCTCTTGCGGATGACCGACGACACCGGGCTGTTCCAGCACGCCATCTTCGACATCCCGGACCGGTCGCACGGATACACGACCGACGACAACGCGAGGGCCGTGGTGCTCGGCATGCTGCTCGAGGCCTCGGGCGACGACACGCTCATCCAGTCGGGCCATGCAGGGAGGTACCTCTCCTTCCTGGCCCACGCCCTGGATCAGGACAGGGGGAGGTTCCGCAACTTCCTGTCCTTCGGCAGGCAGTGGCTCGAGGAGGTCGGCTCGGACGACAGCCATGGCCGGGCCCTGTGGGCCCTCGGCATGG
>CAZGVR010000109.1:8682-9928 GCA_964528945.1 uncultured Myxococcales bacterium | reverse complement strand
CCTGGCTTCACGCGCCGTTGCCCGAAACCTCTTAGCTTTCCCCCCTTCATCGTTCCGGACCGCGAATATGTTTCCCCGGAAGCATGGACCGGCTGCATGGGACCGGCTGCTGGGACCGGCCGGCTCAGAACTTGCGGTTCTCCTCTGCCGAGCAGCCGTCCAGGCCGTCGCACACGCGCAGGCTGATGATGTGCATGAGCTGGTCGTTCCACGTGTGCTCGAGCGCGACCTCCTCGTCAGGCGGGCCGGGCTTGGTCTTGGTCTCGAACACCCTGTCGTCGTCCCAGTCGATCTCGTACCAGACCTTGTCCTCCTGCACGTCCCTCGACGTGAGCTCGAGGAGCCCCTTCTTGTCGAAATCGCCGTGCTCCACGTCCGTGTTCACGATGTGGAACTGCGGCGGGCAGGACACCACGTCGAACGACTGCTTGACCACTGCCGAGCACAGCCCGGGCTTGTCGCAGGCCTTGTACCTGAGGTCCACCTTGCCGAGGCTGTTGAACGTCTTCTTGGCCACGGCCGTGCCCTCGGCCTTCACGACCTTCTTGGCGTCGTCCAGCTTGCCGTCGCCGTCGAGATCCATGGTCACCGTGACCTGATCGCCCTCGTGGTCCTTGACCTTCACCGAGAACACGACCTGCACGCGCGTGCACGCCTCCGCCTTTGCCGTGTCGATGCCGATGAGGTGTCCGGCCTTCACCCCGAAGCTGATCGTGAACTCCTCGATCTCGGGCGGGTTGTTGACCTCGGGCTCGCCCGGCGCCTTGACCACGCCCATGAGCGCGAGCGCTGCCGCTGGCACGGTGAAGGCCGCCACCGCGATCCTATTGTTGCGCTTCATGATCCCTTTCCCTCCTTTGCCTCGGCTTCCTTGTCCGCCGCCCCTGCCCTGGCCGCCTCTTTCCCCGTGTCCTCGCCCGTGCTTCGACGGCCTTGCCGCCCCCGAATTCTCCGGACCAGCGCGTCCAAGGACATGATCCCGCCGCCGCGCGCCACGATCCAGGCTGCCGCGACCAGCATGACCGTGTCCTCGATCACCTTGGGCCAGCCGATGTCGGCCTTTGCGGCTTCCGACGCGAAGCACCCGCACGAGATCTGCAGGTCCTTGCCCATGGCCATGAGTATTGCCGCGAGGAACACGACCAGCATTCCGGCCATCGCCGCCGCAGACTCGCGCGAGAGCGCGCCGATCGCGAGCAGCACGCCGGCGCCCAGCTCGAGCCAGGGAGGGCGATGGCCATCACGT
>CAZGVR010000109.1:2810-8672 GCA_964528945.1 uncultured Myxococcales bacterium | reverse complement strand
GGTCCGCGATCTTGAAGAGCGACGCCCACACGAACACGGCGCCCAGCGCGACCCTGGCCGCCAGGGTGACCGAGTCGAGCGCCCAGGCCAGCGCGCCAGCGGTCCTGCCTGCGCTCGTCACTTCCCGCCCTCCTCGAGCGCCACGCACCCGCCCTCCACGAAGTAGACCTGCTTCAGCCCTGCCGTCATGAGGTCGGCCGCGAGCAGCTTTCCCGATCCGATCTCCGTGTCCCCGCACGCGATCACGATGCGGTCTCCCGCCTTCCTGGCCAGCGCCTCGACCTCGTCCTTGCCCGGCGAGAACAGCACCGAGTACGGGAACGACGCGGCCCCCTCGTGGTGCCCGGCCTCGAACTCCTCCTTTGGCCTCGCGTCCACGACCAGGATCGAGTCAGGGCTCCAGCCGAGCACCTTGGTTGCCGTCACGCCTGCCGGCTCCACCAGCACCTCGGGGCACGGCACGAAGATCCTGTTCTCGTAGAACCCCTGGGATGCCACGACAGGCAGCGACCCCTTGCCGCGGACCGCGTTCCACCCCAGTCCCAGGCCAGCAAATGCCGCGACCAGCACCGCCGTGCGCCACGCCGTGCGCCACGCCGTCAGCCAAACCGTGCGCGTCGAGACCCCTGCTGCGCTCTCGCCTGCCATGGCCCCATTTGAACCCGCAACCCCTGCCCGAGGCAAGGGGCGTGTTGCGACCCAGGGCGGCTGGACGCCCTTGGCGCGCCGCGGCCCACGCCGCCCTGCTCGCGGCCAACGCGATCGAGCCTCCTGTCAACCTGGTTGGCTGCCTCCCGCCCGCCAACTGCTGGCAGGCCTCGATCCACCTCGTTAAATGGTATTCCAGCATGGCAAGGTACTTGCATTGCACATCCGCTGGCATGATGCGAGCCGGATGCCATATGAGCGTGGCCATGAAGGGCGGGTCGAGGCACCAATCCGGCCAACTTCCTATTGATCTGCCGGGTGTTCCAACATACACTACGTTGCGCGAGGAATTGCGGAGCACGCCATCTTCGCACGGGAGGTCTGCATGAAGAGGTCCATCCTGAGCATCTTGAACCCGGTCGTCCTGGTCCTGGTCATGGTCGCTGCAGCCTGCATGACCAGGCCGCTCGTCCAGGTCGACCCCCAGACCGAGAGCTACGTCAAAGAGGAGATGACGCAGGTCCAGTTCTCGGGCGTGGACATCCTGGTCATGGTCGACAACTCGCGATCCATGACCGAGGAGCAGGCCAACCTCGCCTCGAACTTCCCGACGCTCATCACGTCGCTGCTCAACCCGCCCATCGACCCTGTCACGGGCAAGCCCGAGCACGTGCCGGTCAAGGACCTGCACATCGGCGTCGTGAGCTCGGACATGGGAACCGGCGGGTACACGGTCGAGACCTGCGCAGACCCGATCGACGGCGACGACGGGATCCTCAAGCACACTCCCAACCCTGCCATTGCTGGGTGCGACTCGACCTACCCGACCTACCTGGCATACGATTACGCGGAGCCCGACATCGCGGCCATCAACTGGATGGCGACCGGGTTCGGCTGCATCGCCACGCTGGGCTCGGGCGGCTGCGGGTTCGAGCAGCAGCTCAAGTCCGTGCGCCGCGCGCTCGTGGATCACACGGTCCCTGGCGGCCCGAACGCCGGGTTCCTGAGGCCCGACTCCATCCTCACGATCCTGTGGGTGACTGACGAGGAGGACTGCTCAGTGGCCGACCCCGCGATCTTCGACACCGCTAACCCGGCCCTTGGCCACCTGAACCTGCGCTGCTACCTGCACCCGTACATGGTCCAGCCCATCGACGACTACATCAACGCGTTCCGCGCGCTCAGGCCGCCCGAGAAGCTGGTGCTCGGGTTCATCGTGGGCGTGCCGGCCGAGCCCGCGTGCCAGGGCTTTGGCGACGCCATTCCCGACTGTCTCCTCCACCCCATGATGCAGGAGGAGGTGGACGGGATCGATCCCACGCGGCTTCGCTACTCCTGCTCCTCTGCAACGGGCAACGCGTTTCCGCCGCGCAGGATGGTCACCATCGCCCAGGCGTTCGGCGCCAACGCGCTGGTCCAGTCCATCTGCACGAGCGACTTCTCACCCGCAATCGCCGGCCTGACTGCCAAGCTGCACGAGGTCGTGGACTCGGTCGGTGTTGCCCGCGAGCTCGCGACCAGCAAGGATCCCCTGGATCCCTGCCGCTGCATGGCCACCTGCACCATCCTCGAGCAGCTCGTGGACAACCGGCCCTGCCCCCCGGAGAAGCCGTGCTACGAGCAGGGCGGCCCTGGCACTGGCTGCACGCTGCAGGAGGACGAGGGCGGCATGCTGCACTCCATGTGCGTGATCCCGCAGGCAGGCACGCGCATCACCACCGACTGCAACCTCGAGTGCAACGACGCGGCCGCCAACCACCAGATCGACGGGGTGGGCTGGTACTACGTTGGCCGCGACTGGACCTTCGGCGGCACGCCGCAGGTCGACCCCATGATCAACTTCACGGACGGCATGACCCCTGCCGAGGGGTCGAACGTCTACATACAGTGCGAGTCCGAGGTCTGCCCCCAGTCGCGCGAGTGCGGGAACCCCGACAACCCCTCGGCCATCTGCTGCGGCGAGGAGGAGTTCTGCAACTGCGACCCGAACCTCGGCACCTGCGGCCTCTCCTTCTGCATGCCCCGCCCTCGCTGACCCACCTCCGCTGTCACTTTGCCCCTGCTGATCTCACGGCTCGTTTCAGGCCGTCCTCAGCTCCTTCTCGATCCGCTCGGCGAGGAACGTCTCGAGCAGAGACTGGTAGGGAACGTCGCGCCTGTTCGCGAGCAGCTCGAGCTCCGCGATCATGATCTCCGGCAGCCTGAGCGAGATCGTCCTTAAGGGACGGCTTCGGGTCCGGCAGGATCTGCCGCCTCGCCCTGCTCCAGTCCACGTGCTCGGTCGAATCGGCCATGGCCCAGAACTTCCGCTCCTCCTCCTCGCCCGCGAACCCCGGGATCGCCTTGGGTCTCTTCTTCCTGCTCTTCCCCGTCATGGTCGTGCCCTCTCGAATACCAGCTGCTCCATCCGGTTCATTTCGCGAGCCGAGATCGCCCGGACGAGGTTCCTGCGGACCTTTACACGCCGGCGAGGAGGTGCGAGCAGAACGATTCGATGTCGGTGACGAATGCGGCCACGGTCGCGTCGATGTCGGTGACAAGAGGCTTCACCTCGGCCCACAGGTAGTCGATCCTGTAAGCGTGCCTGAAGAAGTGCCGGAATCGCAGCAGCCGTGCGAGCCTCCCCCTGGTCTCCGGCCGCAGCAGGGCGGGTCGGACCCCCGGGATCTCTATCCCGGCGACCGCGAGGAGATCCTGGTGCCATTTCTCCCCGGAAGGGCGGGTCCCGTCGATCGTGGTGACGATGCGCTCGTCGATCGCCTCCATGGCCGTGTAGATGTGATGGAGGTAGCCGGCGGCCGCCATCACGTCCTGCGGGATGGGCTCCGGCCCGAGCCTGCCGAGGTGCTCCGCAAGCCTCTCCCTCAGCCTCTCCAGGGCCGAGAGGTCGTCCCGCACCGAGGCGACCAGCGTGAGGATCGCCCGCCCTGTCGGGTCGGCGATCGTCACGGCAGCACGATCCCCAGGGCCTCGATCCGTTCCCTGAACGCTTCCGGCTGCCGCTCCAGGGAGACGATGTCGATCTCGAACGGGCCCGCGTCCGGATCGAGCGCCACCGCGGCATCGAGGAGATCGGCGGCATCGAGGCCCTCGACGGCCAGATCGATGTCCGACCTTTCGTGGAAGCCCTCGCGCACGAGGCTCCCGAACAGGATCACGCGCTTCGCGCCCCATTCCTCCACGAGGCGCCTCGCAAGGCTCGCCGCGATCCTCCGCGCCTCGTCGGCACGGGATTCCAGCGCGCGGGTCCTCCGCTCCATGGCCGCCCTGACGTGGGCGACCGTCTGCTCCGGCGTCACTGCCATTCCGTCAGGAAGATTATACGACCGGGCCACTGGATTCAAGGAAGCGAGCCCCCTCGCCGGGCGTCAGGCCGTCCTCAGCTCCTTCTCGATCCGCTCGGCGAGGTACATCTTGAGCAGAGACTGGTAGGGAACGTCGCGCCTGTTCGCGAGCAGCTCGAGCTCCGCGATCATGATCTCCGGCAGCCTGAGCGAGATCGTCCTCAGGGACGGCTTCAGGTCCGGCAGTATCAGCCGCCTCGCCCGGCTCCAGTCCACGTGCTCGGTCGAGTCGGCCGTGGCCCAGAACTCGCGCTCCGCTTCCTAGCCCGCGAACCCCGGGATCGCCTTGGGTCTCTTCTTCCTGCTCTTCTCCGTCATGGTCATGCCCTCTGGCCGCTTTGCTCCTCTGTTGGGGATGGAAATCCTGGAATATGGATCGATATCGCCGAATCAGGGTCTTCGCATCGGGTGTCCCACGCCGATCTGGAAGGTAATGTACCCGTTTCGGGAAGATTAACTTCCAGCCCCCCCTGGAACACCCCTGTCCCACCGTCTCCCCAACCACCGTCCCCAACACGGTTTGCCCTGCGCACACCGCACCGCACCGCACCACACCACACCAACAACGCACCGCACCGCACCGCGGTACGCGGTCGATCTGAGCCATACGCGCTGAGACGGTTCCGACGGGCCGCGCCCGGCTTGTTGCCGGTCGATCCCCTCGCTATACTCCACGGACAACTGGTGGAGGAACCGGCATGAGGAGAACAGGCAACCCCGGGATGTTCGCGGCCGCCATAGCGGCGCTCACGGTGCTGGGACTCGTGGCGCTGGCGGTCCCGGCTCTCGCCGATGCGCCCAAGGGCAAGGGCAGCGACGAGGACGAGGACGAGGCCTGGCTAGCGGGCGACGAGGCTGGCGGCGACGCAGCCGCACCCGAGGAGGGCGAGGCGCAGCCGGCCGCTTCGGGGGAAGAGGCGCAACCCGCCGCGGCCGCCACCCCTGCCGGCGGCGAGGGAGGCGAGGCCCAGCCCGCAGGGTCGCAGGACGAGGCCTGGCTCGAGGGCAAGGAGGTGAAGGAGGTGGCCCCGCCGGTCGAGGACACCACCTACACGCTCAAGGAGGACCCTGCCAAGTGGTACTACGGCATCGGTGCGCGCTCCTACTTCCTGCCGGTGCCGGGCGGCGAGCAGGAGTGGTTCGGCCTGGACAAGGCAGGCAACGTCTGGGGCTGGATGGCAGGAATAGAGGCCGTGTTCAAGCACAAGGGCACGAGCTACATCCCGTACGTGGTGTTCTCGCAGCTCTCGAACGGCGGCGGCTCGGCCTACCGCGAGAAGGGCGACGACATCACCGAGACCGAGATCTGGTCGGTCGACTGGAAGTCCGTGATCGTGGGCATCGACTTCAGGGGCAGCTACACGATCAAGGACTGGGCCTACTTCACGTACGGCGCTGGCATCGGGTTCATATTCCGCACCGACCCCAAGAGGAACTCGCTCGTGCGCACCGAGGCGTACCGTTATACGAATCCTGTTACCGGCAAGGTCAGCTGGGAGCCCTGCGACGGCCCTGGCGACCCGCCCTCGGGTGCGTACTGCGAGATGGACGGCGGCCACTACCACAGGAACTGGGAGGGCTGGGGCGCCGACCCGTTCTACGCGCCGTTCATCGACATCATGCTGGGCTTCCTGTTCAAGCCCATCCCCAACCTGTACATCTCGGCCGAGGTGGGCCTGGTCCTGCCGGTCCTGCCTGCAATGGGCCTCAGGATGGGCTACCTCTTCTAGCGCACTGCCATCGGCCTTGGACGCTGAACGCCGCTCCGACCTGATCGCCACGGTCTCCGTGGCTGCGGCCGCGCTCGCAACGTTCGGCCGGGGGATCCCGGCCGGCCTGCTCTCGACCTGGGACGACCGCCGCTTCATCG
>CAZGVR010000109.1:0-2800 GCA_964528945.1 uncultured Myxococcales bacterium | reverse complement strand
GGCCGATCCTGCCTTCAATGGCGGCCATGTTCCTGCGCCAGACCCCTCCGCTCGCCTGGATCGCCCCCCTGGCCCTCCTGGGGTTGTCAGCGCGAGCCGCGGATCCGACCACCCCCGTCCTTGTCCTCGAGAACGACCTCGTGCTCCACCCGTCGTGGCACGCGCTCGTCTCCATCTGGACCCGGCCGCACTTCGAGGCGTGGCACCCGCTCCACCTCATGAGCTACTGGATCGACGTGCCCTGGCTGGGCGCGTCCGGCCCGGTCATGCACGCGACCTCCGCGATCCTGTGGGCAGCGACCTGCGTGCTCGTGCTGCGCGTGATGCGCGCCCTCGGCATGCCGCCGCTCGCGGCAGCCCTCGCGGCCCTCGCCTACGGCCTGCACCCCATGCAGGTCGAGGCGGTCACCTGGGCGACCGGCAGGAAGGACATCGTTTGCGCTGCGTTCGCATGCCTCTCGATCCTCTCGCACCTGCGCTCGGACGGCCCCTGGGACAGGTGGACCTGGATCGGGCGGGCCGCGTTCCTGCTCGCCGCGCTCGCGAAGACCGCGGTCCTGCCGCTCCCCGTGGTCCTCTTCCTCGTGGACGTGCTGCACCGCGATCGCCCGTGGCGGCAGGCGCTCCTTTCGCAGGCACCGTCGCTCGCGATCGCGGCCGGGCTCTCGGTCGTCGTTGTCGGGATCTGGCAGTCGAACCGGATGCTGAGGGACTGGGACCCTGGGGCAGGCCCCGCGTTCACTGCCAGGCTCGCTAGCGCCACACTGCTGCGGCAGACGATCGCCGCGCTCGTCCCGATCAGGCTGTCGCCGCTCTACCCGCTCGACAGGCCTGGCACTCTGGGGCCATGGCCGCTCGCGGTGCCAGCGCTCGTGATGGCCTTCCTGGCGGCCGCGTGGCGCTTGAAGTGGCGCAGGCCGGCGCTCGTCGTGCTCGCGTACCTCGCGCTGTTCCTTCCCGTGTCCAACGTGCTGCCGCTCTACTGGCAGCGGGCGGATCGCTGGATGAGCCTTCCGCTCCTTCCGCTCGCGATCGGGTTCGGGTGGGCCGTGGAACGGGCAGCCTCGTGGGCCCCGGCCGGCCAGGGGGCACGAGGCTCGGCGGCCAGGGGCAGCGCGGTCCGCATGATCGCGGTCCGCTCGATCGCGGTGATGGCGATGGCGGCCCTCGCGGCCTCGACGATGGTGCACGTGGGCGCGTACACGAGCGACGATCGCCTGTGGTCGAGCGCGGTCGTGGCCCAGCCGCGGGCATACTACGCCTGGATAAAGCGCGGCGAGCAGCTCCGCGACTCGGGCAGTCCAGCCGAGGCGGCGTCCGCCTACCGCGAGGCCATCGCGCTCCGCCCGGACCTCGCGCTCGGCCACGGCGCGCTCCTGTCCGCGCTCGCCATGGTGGACGAGGGCAGGGCCGGCATTGCCCCGTCCCGCGCCATCGCGCTCGGAGAGGCCTTCATGAAGGCCGAGGGCGATCCGGACGCCCTGCGCACAATGGCCGGAGACATGCTATCGGCCGGGTACCGCGAGTCCATCCTGATCCCGCTCTGCCGATCGCTCGACATCGACCCGCTCCCCGACGACCGGCTCCGGAAGGCCGCAGCCGTGCAGGCCGCGAACGGCAACGACTTCCTCGCGGAGTTCTACCTCGGCAGGATGTCGGTCCCGCCGCCCGCGACGTCCCCCCGCTGAGCGGTCGTCAACGACTCCCCTTGCAACCGGGGTGCGGTGCCAGCCGGAGGGCCTCGAAGTGCCTGCCGAAGAAATCGGCGTCGCGCGTGAGCAGCCGGTCGCACTGCGCGAGCGCATGACCGCCGATCAGGAAGTCCGCGGCGATCCTGTCGCGCCTGCCGCCCTTGCGTCTGTAGGACCGCCAGCACTCGGCAGCCCGCGATGTGGCCTCCATGCCCATCGGGGAGAAGCCCAGTCCGAGCTCGGACAGGGACTCCACGATCATGCCTGCCCGTTCACCGCCGTAGGTGAGCACCTCGGCCCAGACCACCTCGCACGCGACCACGGTCCCGTCACGCATGCACTGCCTCATCGCCTCCCTGGAGGCCTGCCCGTGCATGGGATCCGGTCCCAGGACGTCGACGAGAACGCACGTGTCCACCGCTGTGATCATCGCCGGCCGCGCAGCTCGTCGATGACGGTCTTCGTTCGCCTCCCGTCGCCCACGAGCCCGTACAGGGCCTCGAGCGGGTCCTTCCGATCGTACTTCTCCGCCACCAGCTTCCCTGACTCCTCCCTGAACCTGAGGACCGTGCCCTGCCGTATCCCGAGCCGGGTCCGCAGCTTCTTGGGGATGGTCACCTGCCCGCGCTCGGCCACCCTCGATTCCATGTCCCTGCTCGTTGCCATGATATGACATATACGGTACGAATACATACTCGTCAAGTATGATGGCCGTTGGCATGACGGCTGGTCGCGCGCCGCCGAAAACTGGAGGCGCGCCGCTCCCGCGTTGCATACTCGCCCCGGTCGGGCTGCGCGAGGGTCGAACGTGCTCGCCGGGCCGACCACGGCGAGGGTCGGAAGGACGCGAGGAGGGCGAAGATGGCCGAGGGCAAGGCGTGGCGTCGCAAGGTTTCCGAGCTGCTCCACAGCATGTTCGAGCTGCAGTACGGCGGGGCCGAGTCCACGAAGTTCCGCTGGATGCAGGGCTACACCGACGGCTACATCCAGGCGATCATCGACATGGGGCTCATGCCCGAGCGCGCCATGCTCGAGGTGATCCAGGCCGAGCGCGGCGAGTTCCTGGACACGCTCGGATCGGGTCCTCGCACCGAGACCCCGGCCGATCC
>CAZGVR010000108.1:3387-9960 GCA_964528945.1 uncultured Myxococcales bacterium | reverse complement strand
CGCAGTTTCGCCGTCGATTCCGCCGCGCCGTGGCAGCAGGCCGGGCAGGCCGTGGAAGGTCCTCTCCGGCAGCTCCGGAAAGACGTACACACGCTCGCCTAGCGGCATCGTGAAGGGCGAGACCTCGATCCCGCTCCTTGCGAACGCCGGGGTGTACTGGAACGCCGCGAAACGGCCTCCGTCCTCCAGCGATACGGCACCGATCGTCCTCCCCCAGAGCCTGACCTCCGCCAGCGTCAATGGCCATCTCCCCATTGCCACTTCTTCGACGGACCCTCGGCCGCCCTGGTCGCCGACGCGCGCCGCCTCTTCCGCCCGCGCGATCTCAGCTGCTCGACTGGACCGGGCGAGGGTTCCGGTAGGAGCACATCGAAGCGCTCGATCACCTCGAGCACGCGGCACACCCGGATGAAGCCCGACAGCCGCGTTGCCACGCTGCCGGATTCCAGCCGTTCCACCGTGCGCTTGGAGACGCCGGCCTGTCGAGCCAGATGCGCCTGGGTGAGGTTCCGCTCCAGGCGCACCTGGGCCAGCCGCCCACCCAGCTCCCTGAGGACGGCATCATCCGTGGTGTGCCTTGAGATCTTCATGATACGTCATTAATGGCGAATAGAAGTGATAATGTCAAGTGATTCGCCATATAAGACGAATACGCTGAGAACGGGTCTTCCCAGCACGATCATCGAAGTCGAGCGGCCGCGGCGTCACGCAGGCCTGCGCACCCAGATCTCGAAGACATCCACGCCCGAAAGGCACGAGCCGCACGACGCATCCGGCATGTCAGCGCCGGCAGCGTTCACGCGCTCCAGGCGGACCTCGAAGCCGAGAGCGCGGTACTCCTCCGCGTACTCGGATGCCCGCGGCTCGGATGCCGTGAACCTGAGCTCCCAGCCTTCCCCGGGCAAGGATCCGCTCATGCCGGACCCCTCTCCTTCCGAGCCAGGACCTGGCCGAAGAGCGCGGCGCCGAGCGCTCCGGCGATCTGCGCGTCGATCGTGGACGAAAGGGCCTTCATGCCGATCAGCTTCTCTATCCGCCTGACGACCCCCGCATTCTTTGCGATCCCTCCCGTGATCGCGAAGTCCTTCTCCACGCCGAGCCTCTCGAGAAGCGCGGCAACGCGCTCGGCCATGGCCGAGCAGTAGGCCGCGAGCACCTTCTCCCTGGGCCACCCGGAGCGGAGCAGGCCCGTGGCCTCGCTCTTCGCGAACACCACGCAGGTCGAGCTGACCGGCGGAGGCTCAGACTCCACGCGGAAGCTCATCTCCCCCACGTCCTCTACGGGCACGCCCAGGAGCTCGGCCATGACCTCCATGCCGCGGCCCGTGCCTGCAGCGCACTTGTCGTTCATCAGGAACTTCTCGACCTTGCCCTTGCCGTCGATCCTGATGGCCTTGCAGTCCTGGCCGCCCATGTCGAGCACGGTCCTCACGGTCGGCCCGAACATGTGACTGGCGGCCCGGCCGTGGCACGCGATCTCGGTGAGCGCCCTGTGGGCGAACGGGACGTTCACGCGGCCATAGCCGGTCCCCACGATGAAGTGGATGTCGGGGATGCCGAGGCCCGTGCCTTCCAGCGCCCAGTCCATGGCCTGCCTGCCGCTCTCCGGGCTGGAGCCGCCGGTCCGCCTGCTCGAAAACGCGTACACACGCCCGTCCACCACCACGACCGCCTGCGAGCTGACCGAGCCCACGTCCACGCCCGCGCTCACGATCTGGCCGCGCCTCCAGTCCATGCCCTGGTCGTGCCAGCGGTACTCCTTCCACCGCCAGAACTCGGTACTTGTCACGGCCGTTCCCCTGCCGCCCTGTCTGCGGCCGAGAGGGCAGCGCCGAGCGCGCCCGCGTGATCCGGGTGCTCGGGCACGATCACGTCGCACCCTGCCGCCCTGACGAGCGCATCCAGGAACCCCGGGTTCGAGGCGAGCCCGCCCACGAGGGCAAGGTCGGGCTCGATGCGCACTCGGCGAGCCATGGAGACCACGCGGCTGGCCATGGCGTCCATGACCGCGCGCGCGATGTCGGCAACGGGCGTCTGCGAGTGCACCAGGCTCACGACCTCGCTCTCGGCAAAGACCGTGCACTGGGCGCTCATGGAAACCGTGCCCTTCGACCGGAGCGAGATCCTGCCGAACTCGGCCACGGACGTCTCGAGCGCCCTGGCCATGGCCTCCACGAACCCGCCGGATCCGGCCGCGCACTTCTCGTTGATCACGAAGTCCGTGACCCGGCCGTCCTGGCCGATGCGCAGGCACCTGCTCTCCTCTGCGCCGACGTCGATCGCGGTGCGCGCGGACGGGCAGAGGTGGTGCACGGCCCTGGCAACGGCCATGACCTCGGTGATCTCGCCTGCAGAGGCGATCTCCCTGCGCCCGCTGCCGGTCGAAACGGTGGTTGCGATCCGCCCTGGATCGATCCCGGCCATGGCCATGGCCTCGTCCATGGCCGAGCGGACGTTAGAGGCGGGATCGGCCCCTGCAGGGCAGGCCCCGCGGCCGATCACGTTCCCGTCCTCCTGTACGACCACCTTGACGTGCCGCGCGCCCAGGTCGATTCCTGCGGTCACCATGGC
Source organism: uncultured Myxococcales bacterium (assembly GCA_964528945.1). GTDB lineage: Bacteria > Myxococcota_A > Polyangia > DRWM01 > DRWM01 > CAZGVR01. The sequence continues at coordinate 7,389 of CAZGVR010000108.1, read as the reverse complement.
CGATCTCACAGCTTGACCAGCATGAGATCCACGACCCGGTTCGCGAAGCGCTCGAGCGAGTCCCTGGACTGGAACCTGTAGTAGGGCGGGGTCATGAACTCGAAGAGGTCGGCGAGGAGATGCCCGGTCCCGGCGGGATCCCCGACCTCGAAATCGCCGGACTCGCGCCCCTCCTCCAGGATCCTGCCGAGCAGCTCGCCGTGACGCCGCACGTACCTGTCCAGCCTCTCCACGATCTCGGGAAGCATGGAGGCTATCACGTCGCCGCTGTGCGGGTAGCGCTTCATGAGATCGTAGAGGGTCATGACGCGGTACAGCAGGCATCGCCTCAGCTTCCCGGGCGGACTGCCCGGGCCAGTCGCGATCTTCTCCAGCTCGGCCGTGATGCGCTCGTTCGTCGCGTCCGCGAGCGAGAGCATGATCTCGGTCTTGGATTCGAAGTGGAGGTAGACGGCGCCCTTGCTCACGCCGGCCTTCCTGGCGATGTCGTCGATCGTGGTCTTGCCGTACCCGTAATGCCTGATGAGCCCCCAGGCCGCGTGGAGGATTGCGTCGCGCTTGTCGCCGCCCCGCGCCCTGCCCTCCCTGGATCCGGCCCTGGCCACGCGTCGCCCGCTACTTCCCGGCTGGCGGCCCGGGCCAAGCAAGGGCCTGCGAGAGCACGTAGGTCGCCTGGAGGTACGAGGTGGGGCAGAGCGGGAAGCACTCCTTGCACGCGTCGCACTCCCTGGACGCTATCTCCGGGACGAAGCTGATCTCCTTCCTCCGCCCCCTGTCCAGGAACCCGACCGCGCCCACCTTCCTGACCTCCGCGCAGTACCTGACGCACAGCCCGCAGTGCACGCAGAACGAGGCCTCCTTCTCGAACCGGTCCCTGTCCGCCACGTACTCCCTGGCCAGCTTGACGAGCGCCGGGGAGTCGGGCGCATGGGCGAGCAGCAGCTCGAGGAGGCTCCTGCGGATGCCGTCGATCCTGGGCGATCTCGTCCTCACGACCAGGTTCTCCTCCGCGGGGTGCACGCAGGAGGCCACGAACCGCGTGGCGCCGCGGACCTCGGCCTCGACCAGGCAGATCCGGCAGCCGCCCAGCGGCTCCAGCCCCTCGTGGTTGCAGAGCGTGGGTATGTGGATGCCTGCGCGACTGGCGGCGTCGAGGACGGTCATGCCCTCGGCTGCCACCACGTCCCTCCCGTCGATCCTCATGGGGATGTCGCTCATGTCGCCTTGCCCTTCCTGACGCTCGTCCTTCGGTCCTCCGGGATCGGGGAGGGAACCGGCACGCCCGAGGTCTTCCTCACGGCGTCGAACCGGGCCGGGCAGACCTCGAGGCAGGTCCCGCAGCTCGTGCACTTCTCCTGGATGACGACGTGGATCCGGTTCTTGCCGCCGTCTATGGCCTCGGCAGGGCACTTCCTCAGGCAGATCATGCAGGCGCTGCATCTCCCCGGATCGATGTGGAAGGAGACGAGATCCTTGCACGAGAGGGCCGGGCATCGCTTCTCCTCGACGTGCGCCACGTACTCGTCCCGGAAGTACCGCATCGTGCTCAGCACGGGGTTGGGCGCGCTCCGTCCGAGCGCGCAGAGCGACGCGACCCCGGCCACCTCGGAGAGATCCATCAGCTGATCGATGTCGCCCTTCCTGCCCTGCCCCCTGGTCATCCTCGTGAGGATCTTGAGCATCTGGGCGACGCCCTCGCGGCACGGTACGCACTTGCCGCAGGACTCGTCCGTGAGGAAGCCGAGGAAGTACCTGGCGAAGTCCACCATGCAGGTGTCCTCGTCCAGGACGATCATCCCTCCGGATCCCATCATGGAGCCGGACCTGGTCAGCTCGTCGAAGTCCACGGGCATGTCCAGCATGGACTCGGGGATGCACCCGCCGGCAGGGCCGCCGGTCTGCACGGCCTTGAACCTCTTGCCGCCCGGGATCCCGCCGCCAATCCTGTAGACGATGTCCCTCAGGGTCACGCCCATGGGGACTTCCACGAGGCCGGTGTTGTTCACCTTGCCGACGAGGGAGAAGATCTTGGTGCCCTTGCTCCCCTCGGTCCCCATGGAGGAGAAGAAGGCTGCCCCCCTGTCCAGGATGAGGGGGACGTTGGCCCAGGTCTCCACGTTGTTGATGTTGGTCGGCTTGCCCCAGAGCCCCTTCGTGGCCGGAAAGGGCGGCCTCGGCCTGGGCTCGCCCACCTTGCCCTCCAGCGACATGAGCAGGGCCGTCTCCTCGCCGCACACGAACGCGGAGAAGTCCAGGCTCGATCCCAGGATGCCCTTGCCGAGGAGGCCGTGCTCCTCGGCCTTCGCGATGGCTGCGGTGACGTTCTCCACGGCGAGCGGGTACTCGTGGCGCACGTAGATGTAGCCCTCGCGGGCGCCTATGGCGTGCGCACCTATGGTCAGGCCCTCGAGCACGCAGAACGGGTTGCCCTCCATGAGCGACCTGTCCATGTAGGCCCCGGGATCGCCCTCGTCGCAGTTGACCACCAGGTACTTGGGCTCGCCGATCGCGTTCCGCGCGGCCTCCCACTTGACCCCGGCCGGGAAGCCGGCCCCGCCGCGGCCCCTGAGCCTGGCCTCCTTGACCTCGGCGATCACCTGCAGCGGCGTCATGTCGAAGAGGGCCCGAGCAAGGGCCCGGTACCCGCCGACCGCCAGGTAGTCGTCGAGGCTCTTCGGGTCGATCCTGGTGTTGTGCCCGATCACGAGCCGCTGCTGGTTCCTGTAGAAGGGGATGTCGTCCTCCCTGACCGCCTTCTCGCCCGTGGTCGGATCCACGTAGAGCAGGCGCTCGACGATCTTCCCCTCCTTGAAGGCCATGGTGACGATCTCGGGCACGTCCCCTGGCTTCACCTTGAGGTAGCAGGTCCCCTCCGGGTAGATGACGATGATGGGCCCCTTCTCGCAGAAGCCGTGGCAGCCGGTCCGCCTCAGGTCGACGGCCTGCTTCAGTCCCTGCTTCTCGAGCTCGAGCCCCAGGGCGGCCGCGACCTCGTCGCTGCGCGTGGCGTGGCATGCGGTGCCCGAGCAGAGCGTGATGCAGGGCCTGTCCGGGTCCCTCCCGGACAGTATGTCCCTCCTCAGATCCTCTAGCCCGGCTGGGGAATCAATCCTCGGCATGGTCTTCACTTACTCGTATCGCTCGAGCACGTCTTTTACCTGGGTCTGGGATATGTTGCCATGGTACTCGCCGTCCACGACCATGACCGGCCCCAGCGCGCAGCATCCTATGCAGTTGACCGTCTCGAGGCTGAACTTGAGCCCGGCGTCGGTCTCGCCCGGCCCGATGCCGATCCGGTCCACGACCGTGTCCAGGATCCTCTGCGCGCCGCGCACGTGGCAGGCGGTGCCCATGCACACGTGCACCTCGTGCCTCCCCTTGGGGACCATGCTGAACGCCTTGTAGAACGTCGCGATGTGGAGCGTGCGGCTCAGCGGGACCCCCAGCCTCTCGCTGACCCTCATCAGCGCCTCCTTGGGCAGCCAGTGGTTCCGGCCCTGGATCTCGAGCAGGACCTGGATCAGGGCGCTGGGCTCGCACCCGTGCCTGTCGACGATCCCGTCTATGGTTTCCTTGTCCATCGCGGAATTGGGAACCTCCTTCTCGCCCACGGGCATCCCCTACGCGGCACCCCTGGCCAGCGCGAAGCACTTCCTGTCCATGTCGTACCTGACCAGCCCCTGCCTGGAGGCGCCGCTCACGTGCCTCGACACTTCTGATGGCGTCAGATCGAGCGCAGCCGAGAGCTGCCCGGTGGTCTGCGGCCCATGGCCGAGCAGCATCACGATCTGGGCGATGGCCAGCCTGTCCGCTATCAGCTCGGCGAAGATCCTCTCGAACTCCTCGCTCCCGAAGAAGTCGTCGTAGGCCTTGCGCGACCTCTCGTGCACCCTGAGCCGCTCCATCTCCACAAGCTTGAGGTAGGGGACCATCCTGGTCACGGCAGCGAGCCTCCTCGCCAGCGCTGCCGGGCCCAACCCCTCGCCCCTGCCGACCGGGCCC
>CAZGVR010000108.1:2657-3377 GCA_964528945.1 uncultured Myxococcales bacterium | reverse complement strand
CCATGCGCCTCACGTCCCTCCCGAACTCGTTCATGATCTCGGCGAAGCGGATGCCCTCCCCGGCGGACACCGACTCGATCCTGAGCCTCTCCTCGCTCACGCCTATGTGCGCGAGTATCCTCTTGCACAGCTTCACCATGCCGAGGGCATGGTAGTTCCCGTCGGTCACGTAGTGGCACTCGTTCAGGTGGCAGCCGCCGATGAGCACGCCGTCCGTCCCGTTCGAGACCGCGCGGAGCCCGAACGCCATGTCGACCCTGCCGGTGCACATCACCCTCACCAGCCTGGCCTCGGTCGAGTACTGCAGTCTGGAAACTCCAGACAGGTCGGCAGACCCGTACGCTCACCAGTTGCAGACGAAGCCAAGGATCCTCGGCTTGAACTCGAGCTCCGTGGTCATCTTCTCCTCCTTCCCGTGCGCCCGTGCCGGCGCGGTCATTGGCAGGCGCCGGCAACGGCCGGAACCACCGCGTCGATCTGTCCGAGCATCTCCTCGTCCGTGTAGTGCTTCAGGTAGATGGCCCCGGTGGGACACCTGGAGTTGCAGAGGCCGTCCCCCTTGCACAGGACCGGGTTCACCCTCGCCTTCTTCCCCTGCGGGGTCTCGTGGAATTCTATGGCGCCGTAGGTGCAGGCCTCGATGCAGGCGCCGCAGGAGACGCAGTCCCTCTCCCTCACCTCGCAGACCGAGCCCGAGGCCGTGACAGTGTCCCGCGAGAG
>CAZGVR010000108.1:0-2647 GCA_964528945.1 uncultured Myxococcales bacterium | reverse complement strand
CGATGGCCTCGGGGATGTGCTTGGGGTAGTGGGCAGCGCCGCAGAGGAAGACGCCCTCCGTGGCGAAGTCCACGGGCCTGAGCTTGACGTGGGCCTCCTGGAAGAAGCCGTCCGGGCCCAGCGGGATCTTGAAGAGCCGCGCCACCTCCTGGCTCCCGGAGGGCGGCACGACCGCGGCCGCCAGGACGAGCGTGTCCACGTCGAGGGCGAGCCTCTTGCCCATGATGCGGTCCGTGACCGTCACCCTGAGCACGCTCCGCCCTTCCTCGATCGCCGGCTCGACCACGGGCCTGTCGTCCGGCTCGTAGCGGATGAACGCGACGCCCCTGTTCGCGGCCTCCCTGTAGAAGTCCTCCCTGAAGCCGTACGTCCTCATGTCCCGGAAGAGGATGTATATGCTCATCCCCGGGTTCAGCTCCCCGAGCGCGAGGGCGTTCTTCACGGACTCGCTGCAGCAGATCCGGCTGCAGTAGTTCCTGTCCTCCTGCCTGCAGCCCACGCACTGGATCATGGCCAGGCCGCGCGAGGCCGCGAGGCACTCGTCCCTGCGGGCTATCCGATCCTCGAGATCCAGGTGGGTGATGACCCTCTCGTCCTTCCCGTACAGGTACTCGGTGGGCCGGTACACGTCCGCGCCCGTGGCAATGACAACGGCCCCGTGCCGTATCTCGACGCTCCTCTGGCCCTCGACCACCCGGGTCACGAAGTTGCCGACGTATCCGGTCGCCTCGGCGATCGAGGCACGGGTGTGGACGTGGATGGACCTGTGCCTGTAGACCTTGCGGACGACGTCGCGCAGGTACGCCTGGACGTCCAGGCCCTCGAGCGTGCGATGGATCCTCCGCGCAATCCCGCCGAGGTCGTCGTCCTTCTCCACGAGGTGGACCTCGTGCCCCTGCCTCGCGATGCTGAGGGCGCACGTCATGCCGGCGATGCCGCCTCCAACGACCAGCGCCGTCTTGTCCACGGGAAGATCGAACTCCTGCAGCGGCTCCAGGAAGCGGGCCCGGGCCACGGACATCCGCACTATGTCCTTCGCCTTCTCGCAGGCCTGCTCCTTCTCCTTGGAGTGGACCCAGGAGCAGTGCTCCCTTATGTTGGCCATGTCGTAGAAGTACTGGTTGATCCCGGCCTCGCGCAGCGTGTCCCTGAACAGCGGCTCGTGCGTCCTCGGGGTGCACGCGGCCACGACGACCCTGTTCAGCCCCTTCTCCTTGATCGAGCTGGCCAGCTTCTGAGCGGCCTCGGTCGAGCAGATGAAGAGGCTCTCCTCGGCGTGGACCACGTTCGGGAGGGTGAGTGCGTACTCGACGGTCGAGGGTATGTCGACGACCCTTCCTATGTTCGCGCCGCAGTGGCACACGTACACGCCGACCCTGGGCTCCTCCCCCGAGACGTCCCGCTCGGGCGGATACACCCTGTCCTTCGCGAGCTTGCCGCGCCTCGAATCCAGGATCTCCCCGCACTGGGAGCCGGCCGCGCTGGCGGAGAGGACCGATTCGGGTATGTCCATGGGTCCCTGGAAGGCCCCGCTCACGAATATCCCGGGGCGCGACGTCTGCACGGGGTTCATCGGGCTGGTCCTGCAGAACCCGTGCGGCTCAAGCTCTATGCCGAACTTCCGGGCCAGGCCCTCACCGTCCGCGGGAGGGTTCAGCCCCACGGACAAGACGACCATGTCGAACTCCTCCTCCTTCACCCCGCCGGACTCCAGGGAGTACCTGACGGTCACGTTCCTGCTGCCCGGGATCTCCCTCCCGACGGACACGTAGCTCCTGATGAAGCGTACCCCGGGCAGGCTCTCGGCCCGCCTGTAGAACCGCTCGAAGTCCTTGCCGTAGGAGCGCACGTCGTTATGGAATATGGTGCACTCGGCATCCGCGTCGTGATCCTTCGTCAGGATCACCTGCTTCTGCGTGTACGTGCAGCAGACCGAGGAGCAGTAGCTGTTGCCGCCCGGGAGCACCTGCCTGGAGCCCACGCAGTGGATCCACGCGATCCTGCGGGGGTGCTTCCCGTCGGAGGCGCGCCGGATCTCGCCCTCGTGCGGGCCGGTGGCGCACAGCAGCCTCTCGTAGTCGAGGCTGGTCACGACGTTCGCCATCCTCCCGTAGCCGTACTCGTCCCTCAGCATCGGGTCGAAGGGCGCGAGGCCCGGGGCGAGGACTATGGCCCCGACCTTGACCTCGACCCTCTCGGGCTTCTGGTTGAAGTCGATCGCGGCGTTCTTGCAGACGGCCGCGCAGATGCGGCACGTTCCGTCCTTCAGGTAGAGGCAGCTCGGGTCGATGTACGGGACCAGCGGGATCGCCTGTGCGAAGTATATGTGTATGGCCTTGTTGAACGAGATGCCCTGGTTGAACGGATCCGGGTACTTCGCGGGGCAGTACTCCGCGCAGACCGTGCAGCCGGTGCACCTGCCCTCGATCACGTACCTGGGCTTCTTCACCAGGGTCACCCTGAAGTCCCCGGCCTCGCCCTCCACGGCGTCCACCTCGGTGTAGGTCATGATCTCGATGTTCGGATGCCTGCTGCACTCCACGAACTTCGGAGACTCTATGCACATGGAGCAGTCGTTGGTCGGGAAGGTCTTGTCGAGCTGCGCCATCTTCCCGCCGATGGTCGGCGATTTCTCGACCAGGAAGAC
>CAZGVR010000107.1:4124-9980 GCA_964528945.1 uncultured Myxococcales bacterium | reverse complement strand
TGCAGCTGCGCGAACTGGGCCAGCTGGTAGGGGGTGAAGGTCTGCTTCCTGTAGGCGCTGCGCGACTCCTCGTCCTTCAGCGTCCTGTAGGCGGTCTCCACCCTCTCCCGGCACCTCGCTATGGTGGCGCGGCTCTTCTCGTCCAGGCCCTTGTAGGCCGCGGGATCGAACTTCCTCGACATGCGCTTGTATGCGAGATCGATGTCCTCTAGGTCGCTCACGGCGTGCAGCGTGAGCGCGTCGAAGTAGTTCTGCGTGGTCAGATCCTCGGCTATGTCGTCGAGCATCTTGAGATCCACGGGGTTCTCGTCCGCGGTGACGTTCTTGGTGAGCTCGGCCAGGCCGTTCACGAGCAGCAGGAGGAGGAACATCGTGGAGATCGAGAGGATCTGCTTCAGGCGCCGCGGCCTCTCCGAGATCGCCTCCCAGAGCCGCTGCTCCTTCTCCTCGAAGGAGGTGAACGGCGGGGCTCCGGTGGGCACCACGTAGAACTCGAGCTTCTCCTGCAGGGTGGCGATCTCCTCGTCCACGGGCAGCTTCTCGTCCAGGAAGCGGGTCAGGATCCTCGGGAAGTTGATGTCGAACCTGTGCGATCGCCTGGGAATCGAGTCCAGCTTCTGACGGATGTAGGTCCCGGAGGTGAGCGGCAGGATCGCGTAGACGATGGTCTGGGCCTGCCACCTCACGGCCCTCAAGCGGTTGTACTCGGGCACGATCCCCAGGCGAACGAGGAGCCTGGACGACTCCTCGCCGGTCGCCTTGCGCGCCTCCTGGTACCTCCCCCAGTCCTCCTCGGTGATCGAGTCCTTGCCGCGCAGCAGCTGGCCCAGGTCCTCGGCCGGCACGTCGCTGGTCGCGAACACCGGGATGCCGTCGCTCATCACGACCTCCCGCTTCCCCTCGGGGCTCGTGAAGCGGATCCGTCCGACGAAGCCCGACCTGGTGAGCCTGGTCAGCACCTGCCACGCCGGGATGTCCTCCAGCCGGCCCTCCTCCACGACCTCGCCGGCAGGCTCGTCGTCCCGGCCGTCGCCCGCATCCGCTGGCTCGCACCCGGCCGCTCCCGGAGGCGGCGCCGGGATCACCGGCGCGGCCGCGGCCTGGACCACGAGCGGCCTCTCCGCGGCCTGGGCCGCTGGAGGCTCGGGCTCGGCCGGGGCCTCCACGAGCCACTTCCTGGCGTACTCGTCGTCGAACGCGATGACCCCCTCGCCAGCTAGCGCCAGCACCAGCGGGACCAGGGCCGCTGGCTCCATGCTCAGCACGTCCGCGAGATCCCGGAGCGAGCTGGATCCGTCGATGAACATGAGGAGCTTCATGGCCGCCTCCTGGCTCCTCGCGGACGGGTTCCTGCCGGTGGTTCGCGGAACGCCCTCCATGGCCGGGTGCTCGGGCCCGGCCGCCACCGCCTCAAGGATCCTCTGGGCCATGCTTCCTCCCGGATGTCGAGAATCCCGCGGCGCGGTGGCCGCCGTCAAGTGCCGCGCGCTCCACTCCCCGCGCGCTCCACCCCCCTCGCGCTCCACCCCCCTCGCACGCTCAACGGCCGTTCGAGGGCGTATCGGCAGGCCGCGCGCTCGGCACGATCCCGCAGGCATCGAGCCTCTATTGCTCACTTCCAGAGATCGTCGTGGGAGCGGAACCTGGGGTTCGGGTTCTCAGGGTGCCTGAGGGCCAGGCCGATCCAGTCGCCGAAGTCGCATCGCGTCGTCTTCTTGACCGCGTTGTCGGCACCTTCCAGCAGGGCGATCCTGATCGCCTCCGACTTCGTCTTGATCCTGCGGGACCGCATGAACCTGCGCAGGACCTTCTCTAACTCCGGTGTCACCTGGATGCTTATCCGCGCCAAGGGCATCTTCCTCTTACATGTGCTTACATCGATTATACAGGCAAAGGTGGAACAGGCATCGGGGATTTGAATGCTACCCCGTCTCCAACCCTCGTCGAATCCCTGGTCAACCTGGAAAATATGGTATCCCTTCCAACTATCGCCCTAATCAAACTTTCGTGTCCTTCGGGCTGAGGGGCCGCATCGAGGGAGACCGCAACGCGAGGGAGACCGCAACGCTGGAGATTGCAAGGCTCGTCGAGGACGAGCACCTCGAACTCCGCCCTGCCAGCGTTTCAGCAGGCCCGGAAAGCGCAGTGTACGGCACGCGCATTGCACTCCACGCCGTCACGGCCGGCGTGTATGATCCCGGCATGAAGGCTGACGCGGAGGGACGGGACGGCATCGGGAACGTGGTGGCCAGATGGTCGGCCCCGCCCATGTCGCGGCTCGTGACCGCCAGGCTCGACGTCCCGGCCTCGGCCGAGCGGCTCTCCCCGATCCCGGACGGCCTGGGCGAGGCAGGCCTGAGGGCCCTCTCGTCGCTCGGGATCCATTCCCTCTGGTCGCACCAGGCCGATGCCGTCGCGGCCGCGCTCCGCGGGGAGGACGTGGTCATGGCCACGCCCACGGCCTCGGGCAAGAGCCTGGCGTTCCAGCTCCCGGTAATCGACGCGCTCGCCAGGGATCCCAGGGCGACCGCGATCTTCCTGTACCCGACCAAGGCGCTCGAGCACGACCAGATGAAGGGGCTCCGCGCCCTGATCCGGGGCGCTGGCCTGGACGTAACGGTCGCCACCTACGACGGCGACTCGCCCGCTGACAGGCGGAGGCTCGCCAGGGCGAGGGCCCGCGTGATCCTGACGAACCCGGACATGCTCCACATGGGCATCCTCCCGCACCACGCCTCGTGGGCGCCCTTCCTCGCCGGGCTCAGGTACGTCGTGCTCGACGAGATGCACGGCTACCGCGGCGTGTTCGGGAGCCACTTCGCGAACGTCGCCCGCCGGCTGTCCAGGATCCTGGGCTTCCACGGCGCCCGCCCGGCGTGGATCGCGTCCAGCGCGACCATCGCGAACCCGGGGGAGCTGGCCTCGGCCCTGGTCGGCCGTCCCTTCAGTGTGGTCGGCGCATCGGGGGCGCCGTCGGGACCGAGGATCCTCTACTTCATGACCCCGGCCCTCGTCGACGAGGCATCGGGCGTCCGGGGATCGTATCTCCACATGGCAGCCAGGGCCGCAGCGGACCTCGTTCGGGCCGGGCTGCAGACGCTCGTGTTCGCGCAGAGCAGGCGTGCCGTCGAGATCGTGCTCAGGTACGTGAGGGACGATCTCGCGCCCGGCGGTCTCCCGCCGGAGGCCGTGCAGGGATACAGGGGCGGGTACCTGCCCTCGCTCAGGCGGTCGATCGAGGACGGGCTCAAGCAGGGCGCGACCCGGTGCGTGATCGCCACGAACGCGCTCGAGCTCGGCGTGGACGTGGGATCGCTCGACGCCGTGGTCCTCGCCGGCTTCCCGGGCACCATCGCGAGCACGTGGCAGAGGCTCGGGAGGGCGGGCCGCTCGCACGCGCCGTCCATCGCCGTGCTCGTGGGCAGCGCGTCACCGCTGGACCAGTTCGTGATCCGCCACCCGGAGTGGCTGGCCGAGACCGCGCCCGAGCGGGGCCTCGTGGACCCGGACAACCTGGAGATCGTCCTTCCCCACCTGAGGTGCGCCGTGTTCGAGCTTCCATTCGCGAGGGACGAGGGCTTCGGCGGTCTCGACCCGGACGCAGTGGCCGAGGTCATGACGCACTTCGCGTCCGAGGGCCTCGTGCACTCGGGCGAGGGGAGGCACGTCTGGGTCGCGGACGAGTACCCCGGCGCCGGGCTGAGCCTGAGGGCAATAGGCGGCGAGCCCTTCGTGGTCCTGGACTCCACCCTGGGGCAGGCGCTCGGCGAAGTGGACGCGCGGAGCACCGCCCGCACCCTCCACGAGAACGCCGTCTACCAGCACTCGGGGCTGCCGTACCTCGTGGAGAAGCTCGACCTCGAGACCAGGCAGGCCCACGTGAGGGAGATCGACCCCGACTACTACACGCAGCCCAGCGTGGCGACCACGCTGACGCCGATCGAGACCCTCGGCTCGCGCTCCCTGCCGGACGCCGTTCTCCACCTGGGAGAGATACGCATCGTCGAGAAGGTAACGGGCTTCAAGAAGATCAGGTACGGATCCCACGAGAACCTCGGGTACGGAGAGGTGGACCTGCCGGAGTCGGTGACCGAGACCTTCGCCGTGTGGATCGCGCCTACCGTGAGTGGGATCGACCTCGTTTGCCGCGCCCTCGCCGGGGAGGACGCGGGGGCGGCATCGCCGCTCCTCGCCTCCTGGGTCGAGGAGGGCATGGACGGGACCGGGAGCCTGTTGAGGCAGGTATCCTCGCTGAGGCTCATGTGCGATCCGCGCGACCTGGGCGCGGCCGTGGGCATGCCCGGCGAGGCCGGCGCGGGCGACGGCAGCGCGATGCTGCCCGTCCTCTACGTCTTCGACGCGCACGCGGGCGGGGTTGGCATCGCAGAGCGCCTGTTCGACGAGATCGGCATCCACGCCCACGACGCGCTCGAGGTGCTAGACGGCTGCCCGTGCACGGCCGGCTGCCCGTCATGCGTGGGGCCGCCGGATCGGGAGGGAGCACCCCGCAAGGCGGCAGCGCGCGCCATGCTGGCGCTCATCGCCGAGGAGGTGCATTGATCGCATGCAGGAATGCCGTGACCGGTGAAGGGGACAGGGACTCGAGGCGCGAGAGGCTCCGGAGGATCCTCGGGCGGGGCTCTGCAGCGGCCGGGACCGCCGGTCCCCCAGGCGGGGGATCCGGGGAGGGGGAACCTCCCGGTGACGTGGAGCGAGACCCCAGGAAGGCGCGGCTCGAGGCCCTGCGCGAGGAGATCGGCCGCATCGCAGCCAGACGGAGGCGCGGCGCGGATCGCAGGCCGGCGGGCGGGACCTGGGAGGAGCCCGTGGACCCGTTCACGGTCCCGTGGCCCGAGCTTCCGGGACGCCGCCTCGCCGGGAAGCACGGCGAGTACTGGGCCGCGGAGAGGACCTTCGGCCGGGGCGCGGTGCAGGGCCGGGTGCCGCTCGAGGCCGCGCTCGCGCTCACGGGCCGGGCAGCCTCGCTGCTGGGGCTGGACGAGTCGCTCCTGGGATTCGACGTCCGGCGGGCCACGTTCCTGGACATCGAGACGACCGGGCTCTCCATGGGCACGGGCACGATCGCGTTCCTGGTCGGGCTCGGCTGGTTCGAGGGCGAGGACTTCGTGGTCGAGCAGATCTTCGTGGACAGGCTGGAGAACGAGCCTGCGGCCCTCTCGGCCATGCTCGACCGGCTTGCCGAGCGGCCGCTGCTGGTCACCTTCAACGGCAAGACCTTCGACGTGCCGGTGCTCAGGACGCGTCTGGTGCTCGGCCGCCTGCCTTCGGCCATGGGGGGGGGCGGGCGCCTGGACCTGCTGCACGCCTCCCGCGGGCTGTACCGCCGCCGCGTGGGCGACTGCTCGCTCGGGTCGCTCGAGCGATCGGTGCTGGGCTTCGAGCGCGAGGGCGACATCCCCGGCGAGGTCATACCCGAGATCTTCGTCCAGTACCTGAGGACCGGGCGGACCGACCGGATGCACGACGTGTTCCACCACAACCTGCTGGACGTGGCGAGCATGGCGTCGCTCCTGGGGGCGCTCGCGGAACTCGAGACTGGCACGCACGGGGAGGCCGCCGCGCATGCCGACGATCTCGTGAGCCTCGCGCGCGTCCGCCTGAGGCACGGGGACGAGGACGGCGCCGCGGCCATCCTGGGCCGGACCGCGGGCGGCGATTGCCCGGATCACAGGATGGAATCGAGGCTCGCGCTCGCGGTCATGGCCCAGATCGTAGCCGCGCGGCACGGCAAGATTGCCCCGGTCGAGCGCGCGCCCGTGCCGGCCGTTTGACGCGCCGTCCCGGCCGGCATACCGTCTGGCGGTCGCGGGGGGAGGCACGGGGGTCGCCCATGTC
>CAZGVR010000107.1:1780-4114 GCA_964528945.1 uncultured Myxococcales bacterium | reverse complement strand
AGAGATGGACCTCCTCGAGGGAGTGCTCCTCGACGATCCCGACCACGCCCACGCGCACCTGCTCCTTGCGAAGCTTCTCGAGCACAGGCTCGGCCGGCCAGAGGAGGCCCTCACCCATGCCCGCATGACCGTCGACGCGGAGGGGTGGGAGGCGAGCGGGCGGCGAGTTGCGAGGCTCGAGCGCAAGATCGCGGCCCGGGTCTCCGCCGGGGAGCCGTCGTCCCGCGGGAGGCGGCGGCCGCGTCCTCGTTGATGCCGGGACGCATCGCTGGTAAGTTCCGCCCGATGACGACGCCCCACCGGATCCAAGCTCGCGCGGTTGCGATCGCGATCCTTGCGGCCGCGGCCTGCGGCAACCCTGACCGCCCTGCGCCCGATCCCGCGCCGACACCCACACCGGCGACGGCGGCCCCGCCCGCGGAGGCGGCGGATGCCGGGTCCGATGCCTCCGCGACCGTGGCCGAGCCCGCCCCGGCCGGGTTCCCGGCGATGGCGACGCAGGAGCAGAGGGCCATCCTCGAGGGCTCGCCCGAGGAGCCGCCACCCGAGGCCAGGTTCGACGATCAGCACTACGTCCACTCGAACGAGCAGCACCACGAGCTGTTCTTCCCCTGGATCGAGGGCGCGGGCCAGGGATACGTGGGCGTGGGGAGCGACCAGAACTACACGCTGCTCGCGAGCGCGAGGAGCGAGTGGGTGTGGCTCATGGACTACGACACTGTCGTGAACCACATGCACAGGGCCGCGCTCGCGCTGGTGCTCGCGTCGAAGGACGCCGAGGACTACATGGGCCTGTGGACCAAGGAGCGATCGGACGAGGCGCAGGGCATCATAGGCAAGGCATGGGCGGATCGCGCGGACGCGAAGGACATCCTGAAGGTGTACCGCGACTACCGGGCCATGACCGAGGCCTACAACGAGAGGAAGGTCGCCCAGGCAGGCAAGGAGAAGTGCGCGTTCTGGCTGCACGACGAGGGAAGCTTCGGGTGGGTCGAGGCCCTGGCCGCGGCCGGCAGGATCCGGATCCTGCGCGGCAACCTGCTGGAGGAGATCTCGCTGCGCGGAATCGGCAAGGCGGCCGCCGATCTCGGCACTGCCGTGCGCGTGGTCTACCTGAGCGACGCGGAGTCGTTCTTCCACTACGACCAGGACTTCCGCGACAACTTCGCCTCGCTCCCCATGGACGGAAGCTCGGTGATCGTGAGGACGGCCTCCGGGAACTTCTTCGGCAAGGACAAGGCCGACTACCAGTGGCACTACAACGTCCACTCGGGCCAGCACTTCGCGGGGATGCTCGCCACGAACCCCAAGTTCGTCAGGGTCGGGATCGCGCTCAAGCAGGGCAAGCCCACCGGCGTGGAGGGGGTCACGACCACGGGCATGGATTCCCAGTCTCCTGCCACGCCGACCGCGCCGGCCCCAGCACCTGCCGCGCCGGCCGCCGCACCGGAGCAGCCCGCTGGACCTTCCCCGGAGGCAACGGCCGCCGGCTGCGGCAAGGTCCCCGGCGGCATGGCCTGCGTGCCGGGCGGCTGGTTCATGCGCGGGGCCGACGACTCCGATCCCGACAGGAAGCCGTACGCGAGGGTCTGGGTCTCCACGTTCCTGATCGACACGTACGAGGTCACGAACGCGCTCTTCGACCCTTGCATCAAGGCGGGCGCGTGCGAGAAGCACGAGATCTACAAGGGGTTCATGGGACCGGATCAGCCGGCGGTCGGGATCACGTGGTGGAACGCTCACGCGTTCTGCGAGTGGGCAGGCAAGAGGCTGCCCTCCGAGGCCGAGTGGGAGAAGGCGGCTCGCGGGCCCGACGGCGACCCGTATCCCTGGGGAAAAGACCCGCCCACGTGCGCGCGAGCCCAGTTCAGGGGATGCATGCCCGAGACGACCCTGCCCGTTGGCAGCTTCCCGGCCGGCCACTACGGGATATTCGACATGGCGGGCAACGGGTACGAGTGGGTGCAGGACTGGTACTCGAAGTGCTACGGGAGCTGCGAGGGCGGTTGCGGCGGCGCGTGCCCGGAGAGGGATCCGAAGGGGCCGTGCGACGGCCAGGGCGGGAAGTGCCCTGGCTTCAAGCTCCTGAAGGTGCTGCGCGGCGGATCCTGGTTCTGGCCCGCAGACCAGATCATGGCCTCGTGGCGGCGGCCCATGAAGCAGGACAGCGGAGAGCACAGGCTCAGCGTGCGCTGCGCCATGTCCATCCCCGACGGCGGCACCGGGGGATGAGGGGAGCGGCGGCACGGTCGATCCTCCCGGTCGCGATCGCCGTCCTGCTGGCAGGCATGATCGGGCTGGGGATTGGAGTTATTGTTCAACGGAGCATGACGA
>CAZGVR010000107.1:753-1770 GCA_964528945.1 uncultured Myxococcales bacterium | reverse complement strand
TTCGCCGCGAAGGGCAAGAAGGCCAAGGAACCGCCTCCAGGGCCCGTGACGCTCGTCTTCGATCTCCACTGCGACACCCTGTACCAGGGCATCGAGAAGAACTGGTCCCTCGGGAAGCACAAGGGCGCCGTGGACATCCCCAAGATGAGGAAGGGCAACTACCTGGCCCAGGCCTTCGCCATGTGGACGCCGCCGGCCGGACAGTGGTCCTACCTCGAGAAGCTGCACCACGAGTTCGAGCAGTGGATGGCCTCCTACGGCGACGACGTCGAGCAGGCCCTCACGGCGGACGACGTCCTCGCGATCCACGATCGCGGCAAGATAGCCGCGGTGCTCTCGATCGAGGGGCTCGCCCCGCTCGGCGACGACCCGGAGAAGATCCGGGTAATCCACGGCTGGGGCGTGAGGATCATGGGCCTCACCTGGTGGAGATCCAACGGGTGGTCCGGCTCCAGCACGGACCCCGACCCGGAGAAGCGCGGCGGGCTCACCGAGAAAGGCCGCAAGGCGGTCGCGATCGCGAACGAGCTCGGCATGATCATAGACGTCTCGCACGCATCGGACCAGGCGGTCCGGGACGTGGCCGAGCTGTCGACGGATCCCTTCGTCGCGTCCCACTCCTCGGCGCGCTCGCTCAAGGACATCCCCAGGAACCTGTCGGACGAGATGCTCGCGCTCATAGCGTCCAGGGGCGGGGTCGTGGGCGTGAACTTCCACGTGGAGTTCCTCTCGAGCGATCCGCCCGGCTCGGTGAAGCGCGAGGCGGTCGTGGATCACGTCATGCACATGGTCACGGTCATGGGCGCGGAGCACGTGGCGCTCGGATCCGACTTCGACGGCGCCAAGCCACCGATGGGGCTCAAGCACGCGGGGCAGATGCAGCTGCTCGCCGCCGACCTCCTCGACCGCGGCCTCACGCTGGAGCAGGTGGACGGGATCATGTACGAGAACGCCCTGCGGATCCTGTCCGAGGTCGCCGGGAAGAAGAAGACCGTTTCTTGCCGTCTTTGGTCGTCT
>CAZGVR010000107.1:0-743 GCA_964528945.1 uncultured Myxococcales bacterium | reverse complement strand
GGCGCCAAACTGGTCGAGGTCCATCCGATATTCGAGAAAATAGCCAAGCGCGACACCGACGGGAAGAAGAAGACCGATCCCGGTCCGATCGCCCTCCTCGCCTGGCCCCCGTGGAGCTGAAGGACGTCCCCGCAGGCCTGCTGCCGCTCCTGATAGCGATCTGCGTCGCCTGCGGGCGCTCGCCCGCAGGCGATCCCCCTCCCGCGCCCCCGCCGGTCCCGGCCGAGCAGCGACCCATCACCCAGCCTGCCACGGTTGCCGCCATGGAGGAGGAAGATCGCAGGTTCACGGTCGTCGCCATGGGCGACGTCATGCTCGACAGGCTTGCCGAGAAGGCGATAGAGAAGAACGGCACCTCGTACCCGTTCGGCAGGCTGAAGGCCTTCATCGAAGGCCACGACGTGGCCTTCGCGAACCTCGAGGCGCCGATCTCGGGAAGGGGGGAGATCCTTGGCAAGAGCAAGAAGTACCACTTCAGGGTGGACCCCGCCTCGGGCGCGGCCCTGGCCGAGAGCGGCCTCGACGTGGTGTCGCTCGCGAACAACCACGCCATGGACTACGGGCCCGAGGCGCTCGAGGACACGATCGGCCTTCTCGACGGGTGGAAGATCCTGCACGCCGGAGCAGGGCCGGATCTGGCCGCGGCGCGGAGCCCGGCGCGCATCGTGGTGAAGGGCACCCCGGTCGTGTTCCTGGCCTATTGCTCGTGGGATCCGTCCCGGATGCACGCCTCCGAGGCCGAG
>CAZGVR010000106.1:0-9987 GCA_964528945.1 uncultured Myxococcales bacterium | reverse complement strand
TTCCGAGGAGCCTTCCTCCCCTTCCCTGGCGTCGGGCCCGACGGCATGGGGCGTCGCATGGATAGCCGACGAGATGGAAGGGCGCGAGGCAGTGGCCGGCGTCATTTCTCCCGGGGACGCAGGACCGGTCGTCTCCGTGTCCGCGCTGGACACCGGAGACCGTGCACCACAGCAGTGCATGGCCGCTCCCGACGGCACCGGGGCGTTCCTGTTGCTCGTGGTGGTACCGAACGCAGGTGGCGGCAGCGACGTCCTCGCTTGGGACCTGGCCTCCGGCGGCGGTCTCACGGGCTCCGGGATGACGGTGGTCTCGCTGACCAGCGCGATCCTGGATCTCGCGGTCGCGCGGACGGCCGACCTCGAGGGCTGGGGGCTCTTCTTCAGGTCGGACATGCACGGCGACTACGAAATCTACTTCGTACCGTTCGAGTGGCCATCCATCCTGCCCGCGACCGAGACCGACGCGGTCCGTCTGACGGCGGCATCGGGCTTCTCTGCAAGGCCCTCGGCCGTTGGCCACGGTACCGGCTTCGCCGTCGCCTGGGAGGACGGAAGGGACGGGAACACCGAGATATACTTCGTGCTGCTGGATGGAGCCGGGGTTGTCTCGGAGCCGGCCAGGAGGCTGACCACGGCCCCAGGAGACAGCCAGGAAGTGTCGCTGGCGCGGACATCCGCCGGCTTCGGCCTCGCATGGATGGATTCCCGGGCAGGGGGGTACGACCTCCTCTTCACCTGCCTCGACCCGGGCGGCGCCAGGGTCTGCCCCGAGATCTCGATCGCCGAAGGCGGACCCGCGCTGGCCTGGTACCCGACGCTCTCGGATTCGGGCATCCCGGGGCAGATGGCCATGGCCTATGCGGGGCAGACCGGCTCCGGCTTCGAGGTGAGGCTGACGGCGGTCCCGACAGGATCGGAGCTCACCTCGATCGACGAAGGCCAGTCGGTCGGCCCGGCCGCGCTCGGGATCATGGGCACGGCGCTGGCGGACGCTGGAGATTCCCGCGGCGTCCTCTGGATCTCCAACGACGCGGGTGGATCGAACGCACTACGGTTCCAGCAGATGGACTGCACCGGGGAGTGATGAGGAGAATGCATCGAACAACCGCGGCCGGGTGCGTGGCATTGCTTTCGGGAGGCATCCTGGCCTCCTGCGGGATGGCCGGCTCCGCCGGGGATCTCGGAAGCCAGCATACCATCGTGTGCTTGGATCCGGAGGACGGGTCCTACCTCACGCTCATCGACGATCTGGACCCGGCCACGCCGGAGGTGGACGTCGATGTCACTTGTCAGACAACCGGCTTCGAGCCCGCGGATCCGTTCATCCTCGACGTCCTTTCGGTCGTCCCGGGGACGACCACGACCTATCCAGGGGCGGTGGATGCAGGAGGGCTCGTGGTCTTCGGGCCGGTCACCCTGGCCTTCACCGTGCTCGACGGTCCGGGGGACTACGTGCTGGTGGCGCGGGGTGAAGGCGCAGCAAGCGATCCCGTCACGGTGCACGTCGTGGCGTCCACGGACTCCTTCGACGGCGAACTGTGGGAGGAGAACTGCACTCCCTGCACGGGGGCCGCGGACTGCGACGACGGCCTGACCTGCACCGGCCGGGAGCAGTGCGCCTTCAGCGAACTCAGGCAGAGGCTCTGCTGCAAGCCGAATCCGATGGACTGCACGGTCTCGGATCCGTGCCTGACCGCGCGGTGCGACGAGGCGTTCGGCGGCTGCGTCTCGGACGTCAGGGACGATGATGGCGACGGGCATCCCCCGGCCGAGTGCGGCGGTCTCGATTGCAACGACCATCTCTATGCCACGCACCAGGGCGCGAGGGAGGTCTGCGACGGAACCGACAACGACTGCGACGGGCTGGTGGACGAGGGATCGAGGGTCCCCTCGGGCGCGCCAGTGGAGGTCGGAGGGGGCGGCGCCCGGCGCTCCCATTCCCTGGCCTCGGGGTCGTCCGCATGGGGCGTCGCTTGGATCTCGGACGATGGCTCCGGACCGGCCGTGTTCGCCGGGACCATCCAGCCCGCCTCTCCCGCGCCCGTGGTCTCGGCCGCCGCCCTGGATCCCGACGCTGGCACGCCGACGCGAGTCCAGATCCTGGATACCGGCACCGGCTTCGCAATCCTCGTGTCCCGGGACCTGCTCGCGGGCGGCTCGGTGGTCGACATGTCGCGCATGGCCGAGGACGGCACGCCGGACGGGTCATGGGAGGAAGTGCTGGTCACGGGATCGCCGGTGCTGGATCTCTCGGCTGCCTGGACTCCGGCCACTGGGGCCATAGGGCTGTTCTTCCGCTCGGATCCGGACGGCGCCTACGATCTCTATTTCCATTCATTCGACCCCGCGGCGCCGGTCGCCGCGACGGACGCCGATCTGGTGAGGATCTCCTCTGCCATAGGCTTCTCCGGGCACCCATCTCCCGTGGGCACCACGGCCGGCTTCGCGGTGGCCTGGGAGGATGCCCGAGATGGCGATTCCGAGATCTGGGTCTCCATCGTGGACCCCGGCGGCTCACCCCTCGGTCCTTCCCGGCGGTTGACCGCAGCGCCGGGTGCCAGCGAGAGCCCTGCCCTGTCGGCTCTCGCGGATGGCCTGGGTCTCGTCTGGATGGACGCGCGCGGCGGATCGTACGAGGTCCTCTTCACCTGCCTGGACCCGACCGGGACGCGCGAGTGCCCTGACCTGGGCATCGCCGGTGATGCGCCCGCGGAATCCTGGTACCCGGACATCATCCCGGACTCCGGCGGAAGCCAGTACGTGATCGCGTACGGCGGCCGGAAGGAGGACGGAGGCTTCGGCGTATTCCTGACGGCAGCAGGCGGCGCCATGACCGGCGGCATCGACCCGGGCACGGAGCTGGACTTCTCGACGACGATCGTGCTGGAGCCCTCGATGGCGGACGTGGCCGGGTGGCGAGGGCTGCTCTGGGCCTCTCTCGATGCCTCTGGCGCCGGTTCCCTCTTCTTCCAGGAGCTGGGCTGCGCGGACTAGACCGACTGCCCGAGGAAGGCGGTAAGGTCCTCCACCTCCAGGTTCTGCTTGCGCTTGCGGCCTGTCCTCAGGTTGTGCATGCACGAAGGGCACTCGGTGAGGAGCGCCAGCGCCCCGGTGTCCAGCGCCTCGGAAACCCGCCGCCTGGAGATCTCCCTGGACAGCTTCGAGTTCACGGACCTGAGACCGCCTCCTGCACCGCAGCACTCCGAGCGCTCCCGCGTATGCTCCATCTCGATCAGCTCGAGACCCACCATGCGCATGATGTCTCGTGCCTGCTCGTATCGCCCGAGATACCGACCCGTCTCGCATGGATCGTGATAGGTCACCTTCCTGCCGCCGAGCTTCGCCCTGAGCTCGCCGAGGACCCTGCTCCCCGGAAGAAGGCGTGCGACCGACTCGAGCGCCTGCTCCACCCGGACGCCGGGGAGCTGCAGGTCCCGCGAGAGCCTGTGCGCGCAGCGCGGGCAGGTCGCGATCACGACCTTCGCGCCGGTCGCCCGGACGGCCTCGCGATTCCTCTCGACGGCCTCGGCCCGCGGCTCGAGCCCGAGCACGTCCAGCGGCCCGCCGCAGCAGACCCCGTCCACGACGGACACGGGCAGACCGAAGGACTCGAGGAGCCTTAAGGTCCGCGCCCCGCTCTCCCGCTCGAAGTAGAGGAGCGAGCAGCCAGGGAAGAAGGCGACCTCCGAATCCTTCCTCCTCGGCCCCTCCAGCGGTTCCAGCGTCGTGCCGTAGACGTTGCCGGCCTCTGCCAGTACCCGCGGGATCGCGCGCCAGGCCTCGGGCGTGGTCTCGGGCCGGCGCGCGACGAGATCTGCCCGAAGGGCCGCGACCGTCTCGTGGTTCTTGCCCCCGGCCGGGCAGACCGTGGAGCAGGCGCCGCACAGCGTGCACAGGGACAGCGGATCCGCGGAGACGTCGGCGATCGGCCCCGAGCGCCCGAGGTTACCCACGCTCCGCGGCCCCGGATACCAAGGCCCGTCTATAGTCGACTGGCGGAGCACCGGGCACACGCTCGCGCACACCTCGCATCCCAGGCACCCCTCGATCCCGGGCCTGGCCACGACCGAGACCAACCTCCCGGCGCCGCCCCGGTCAGCGATACCAGAGGCGGCCGCGGCCTTCACTCCGGCTCTCATGCCGGTCACGGCGGCCAGCCCTATCCCGGCCCTGCCCGACACGCAGTCGGCACCGTGCAGCAGCGATCCCGCCACCAGGACGTTCGTCACGGTCACCCGGCCGGCGACATCCCGCGGCCTCATGTCCTCGCCAACGTCCACGCCCGCGAGCATCATCCCGTCGTCCCGTCCAGCCCCCTGCCCCTGCCTCACGGGGAGGTCGAGGACCGACTCCAGGGTCCTCTCCGCGAGCACGAGGCCCCCGCTCACGAACCGGCCGGTTGCCAGGACGATGGAGTCGGGCTCGAGCACGTGCACGGTTTCCCCGTCCTGCGCCTCGAGCCGCACGACCCTGCCGCCGCCGTCGATGAACGACCTCGTCACCTCGGCGTGGAGCATGGTCACGCCCAGCGCCCGGACCGAGGACTGCAGCGATCTGTGAAAACGGTTGCCGGGCACCGAGGGGAGCGTCGACAGGGTCTCGAACCACGGCCGGCCAAGGCTGGCGTCCAGCTGCTCTCCGACCTCGCGCCATGACTCCAGGCCCATGACAGGCGGCAGCGCCACCGCTTCCCAGGCTCCCTTCGACGCCTCGGCGGCGAAGGCGGCCGATAGCCGGCCGCGGGCCTCGGGCTCGTCCAGGTACTGGGCGATCGCGAACGCGGAGAGATCCCAGTCGCGGCTCAGACCCTCGACGACGACGGTCGCATGCCCGGCCCTGATGCCGCTGGCTTCAAGCCGCCTGGACATCGATCCCGCATGCCAGCCGCCGAAGCCCCGCAGCCCCAGGCAGAGCACGCTCCCGTGCGCGAGGCCTTCCAGCGCCCCTGCCGCATGTCCGGGCATGACAAGGTGGGCGCTCGCCAGGGCACCCGAGCTGCTCAGGTAGGTCCGTCTCGACGATGGGTCGCCGGACAGGGGAACCAGGGAGCCCAGGACCTCAAGCACCTCCGCCAGATCCCGCTTGCCGCCAGGCCATCCATCCAGCCCGTCGAGCATGACCGCACCGCTGGACAGCGCCGTGGCACCGACGCTGCGGCTCACCATGGTCACGCTCGCACCGGCCCGCACCGCCGAGGCCGCTGCCATGCAGCCGGCGACGCCCCCGCCTATCACGAGCACGTTGGCGCTCAAGGCGTCACCTCCCCGCCGGTCAGCCCCAGCGCCATGGTGCGGGAGAGCTCCTCCTGAGCCGCGCCACCGTGCGTCAGCACGGCCAGCCTGCCGAAGAGCCTCTCACGCAGGAACTCGCGGAGCACGCGAATCTCGCCGGCCGCATCCAGCCCGAGCTCGTCGGCGAGCACGGCCGCGGCCCTGGGTGCGCACGATGAGCCCTGGCACGGGCCCATGCCGAGCCTGGTCCGGCGGCGCACGTCGTCCAGCGTCCTCGCGTGAAGCCTGCGCACCGCGAATCTTATCTCCGCCTCGGGAACGCTCTCGCACATGCAGAGGCGCGTCAGGCCCGAGAGGCCGGCATCGCGGCTCGCCTCGATTGCGATCACCAGCGGCGACCGCGATCCGTGCCTCGCCTCCAGCGCACGCGCCTCCCACCCCGGCATCTCGATCGGCCAGCGAGCATCCCCGGGAGGCTCGCTCCCAGGGAGGAGATCCTCGGCCGTGGTGCATGGCGCCTCCACGCCCAGCTTCCGCGCCACGAGGTCGGCGACCTTCTCGGCCATGAGCCTGTACGTTGTCAGCTTCCCCCCCACGATCGTGATCATGCCTTCGAGACCATCGCGCGTGCCGTGGTCGATCACGGCGAACCCACGGCTCACGTCCCGGCCTCCACCCTCGGCATCGCCGGGCTTGAAGAGCGGGCGGATCCCGGTGAACTCCCTTATCATCCGGGCCTCGTGGATCGCCGGGACGAGATCCCCTCCCTGGGTCACGAGCTTGCTGGCCTCACCCGGGTCGGGCGCGAGGTCGTCGGGCGACCCCACGGTCACCGAGGTCGTGCCCACCAGGCAGACCGGCCCGCCGGGCACCACGATGTCCCCGTCCGATGGCGGCCTGAGCCGGTTCACGACTCCCCTCACGAGCCTGCCCCTGGTCACGACCAGCGCGCCCCGGCTCAGCATCAGGCCGACCTCGAGCCCGGCGTGCGAGGCAACGACCCCGGCCCAGGGGCCTGCTGCGTTGACCACCATGCCGCAGGATACGTGCTGCTCGCTCCCGTCGATCAGGTCCCTCAGCTCGAGCCCCCGGACGCGCCCTCCTTCCACCAGGATCCCGTAGACATCCTTGTGGGTGAGGATGGACGCCCCGTGCTCGGCCGCATCGACCACGTTCGCGAGGCAGAGGAAGAAGGGATCAATCGAGGCGTCCGGCACGACGAAGGCCTCGCGGACACGCCTGGACAGAGCCGGTTCCCTCTCCAGCGCTTCCCCGGGACCAATCCGGATTGCCTCGATCCCGGCCCCTGCGCAGGCGGCCTCGAACCTGTCCGCGTAGCCCGGATCGTCCCCCTCGAGCCCGACGAACATGCCTCCACAGGGATCGATGCAGTGGGCCGCGATGCGTCGCAGGATCCCGTTCTCGCGGATGCACTCCACTGCCGCCTCGCGATCCTTCACGGCGTACCGGCCGCCGCTGTGCAGGAGGCCGTGGTTCCTGCCGCTCGTCCCGCAGGCCACGTCGCCCTTCTCCACCAGCGCGACGTGCAGCCCCCTCAGCGCCAGGTCACGCGCGATGCCGGCACCCGTCGCTCCGGCGCCGATGACCGCGACATCCACTTTCTCCATGAAGAACTCCCCGAGCCTCCTGCTCGAATCCAGGCGCAGGGGCCTACGAGCCCCGGCACGAGCCGCTCTACCCTACCAAGGTAATATTTAGCGACGCAGCGGACAATTGGAAAGCACAAGCTCGTGTTCGCGTGTGCGGCCCCGGCGTATCATACCAAATACTACCATATCCTACCTCGGCATGTTACAATCCAGGCATGGAGACGAAGCCTCTCGCGCTCTCGACCGTAAGGCGGATCCGTTCCCTCTCGAGGCTGGCAGAGCAGAACGACAGGGAAGCCTGGAACCACACTCTGAGGATCAATCTCTACAGCGGGGTTCTCGCCAGGCGGATGGGCCTCGCGGACGACTTCTGCAGGGACATCGGCCTGATGGCGCAGATGCACGACCTGGGGAAAGTGCTCATCGATCCCGCCATCCTGTCCAAGCCGGGGGCGCTGACGCCCGGGGAGGTCGAGACGATCAGGACGCACCCCGAGCTGGGCGCCGGAATGGTGGGTACCGGCCGCGACCTGAGCATGGCCCGTGCCATCGCCCTCAGCCATCACGAGAGGTGGGATGGGTCGGGCTATCCGCTCGGCCTGAGCCGCGATCGCATCCCGCTGGCGGGCCGGATCGTCGCCATCGCCGACGTGTACGATGCCCTGCGCTCGCGAAGGCCCTACAAGCCCGAGATCGAGCACGACACAAGCCTCAAGATCATCTTCAAGGGTTCGGGCAGAACCAGGCCGGAACACTTCGATCCGCAGGTCCTCGACGTATTCCGCACGCACGAGGACGACTTCGACTCCATCTACTCGTCGCACCGGGACAGAAGGCTGAGCTTGAGGGCGGCCTGACCCGCCGGATTACTTCCTCTCGAACAGCTTCTCGTTGTCCTCGCGGCCTTCCTCGTCCTTCTTGCGGTAGCTGCCATCCTTGTAGCCGCCGTCCTGCCGCTCGAAGTTGAGCTTGTTCTTCCTCATGTAGAGGTCGACGACACCGGCGTCGTCCATGCCGGTCGACAGCACGAGGAAGCACCAGCGCGGGAAAAGGACCCTGTAGAGGTCCAGCCGCACCTCGTCCCACCTGCTCACCTGACGGGCCCACCACTTCCACTGCACGCGATCGAGAATCCGTCCCGTCTCGACCACCGCATGGAGCCCGTGCAGCGTGAGGAGCCTGTTCATCACTTCCTGATCGGAATCCCATGGGATCGGCATGCCGCAGCGCCTCTCGTGGTCGTCCCTCAGGGAGGCCAGGAAGCCGGGGAAGTCCCCCGGTATTCCCGGGAGGAAGGATTCCCGGATCTCCGGCTCGCCGATGACCTGGAACATGGACATGAGGAAGTGGAGCATGTCCACGACCTCCACGCGCACGTTCCTGACGTCGAGCATGAAGCCATCCGTCAGGCGGCCGCGGACGACGGCATCGAGATCCAGGCTCTCGATCAGCTCCTTGAGCTCCTGATCCCAGGCGGTCAAGTAGTTCCGGAACCACTCGAGCCTCTTGGCCTCGTCGGTGATCGAGAGGACGTCGAATCCCACGGTCCTCTCGTTCAGCCTTCGCTGCGCCTGGTAGATCTCCGCCAGCATCACCTTCCTCCTTCTCGCCCCCGGCCGGCGCCTTGAAGCCTCCCGCCCACGATCTCGATGCCCTCTATCGCGAGGAGCCTCGCCTTCACCACGAGCCCACCGGTGTATCCGCCCGGTCTGCAGCCCGCAGCCACCACCCTGTGGCACGGGACGATTATTGGGACCGGGTTCATGCCGCAGGCAGCACCGACGGCCCTGGCCGCTCCCGGCCTCCCTGCCCTGCCCGCCAGCTCGCCGTACGTGATGGTGCGCCCGTACCCGACCCGGCTCATCGCGGCCCAGACCTTCCGCTGGAACGGCGTCCCGGCCGCGGCCACGCGGACGTCGAAGCGCCTGCGGTCACCCGAGAGGTATTCGAGGATCTGGGCCGCGCCCCTTGCGGCCGGTCCGTCGCCACCCACGCGGAGGCGCGATCCCCCGGCAGCGGCCAGGTCCTCGACCAGATAAATGCGCCGAGGATCGAGGAGCACGCACCGGATGCCCTCGCCGCTCGCCGCGACTATCCCGCCGAGCAGGGTGTGACCGAACCTGCATGCATGCAGCACGTGATCCATGTCGCCGATAATACCTCAAAAACAGACGAAGGATACGGCCACATGGCACTCAGGGGACGTGCCCCCACTCGTCCTCCCTCGCGGATCTGTCGACGACCCCCCAGAGGCTCACCGGGAGCACGGACATGGCCCAGAAGCCGGCTCCGAAAGTGACCACGAACTGCCCGGCGTAGTTGACGAAGATGAAGACCGATCCCCGCTCCCGGATGACCTCCGGTGACAGGAACAGGGCGAGGGCAATGAGGAGCGAGGCCTGGAAGCTCCCGAAGAGCCCGACCCCAGCCGGCAGTAGTATGCCCACGGCCAGGATGCCCATGGCGGCGATGGAGCCCAGGTAGCCGAGATCCATCCCGCAGCCCTCGGCCAGGACCCAGAAGGCCGCTGCGTTTATTCCCCAGTAAACGACCGACCACCACGTGAACCCGAGGACCGATTTCCTGTCGGGCAGGGACCGCAGGCCGTCGAGGAAGCCGTCCAGCACGTGGAGGACGAAGCCGTTCACCCGCCTGCCGAACACGCCCGACACAGCGCTCATGATCGCACGCACCGGCGAGGGTCTGAGGACGAACGCGACGAGGATGGCCAGCGAGGCAGTGAAGAGGCCGAGAGGGCCGAGCCTTAGCCACCAGATCCACTCGTGCTTCCCGGAGTCCACGGCGAAGAGCGCCATGGTGAGCCAGAGGGAGACGAGGACGCCGTCCACGACCCTCTCGATCGCTATTGTCCCGAATCCGGCGCTCATCGAAACGCGCGTCTCCTTCTTGAGGAGCCACGGGCGCGCGAACTCGCCCATCCTGAGCGGAAACATCAGGATGGCGAGGAAGCCTATGAAGGCGATCGCCATCATCTTCCTGATGCTGATGCCGGTCATGGGCTCCACGAGGTACCGCCACCTGTAGGCCCTCACGAAGTGGACCAGCACGAGGAGCCCGAGGAAGGCCGGCGTCGCCCACCACGCGAGGAATCCGAAGCTCCGCCCAGAAGGTATGATCGGCAGCCC
>CAZGVR010000105.1:9774-10024 GCA_964528945.1 uncultured Myxococcales bacterium | reverse complement strand
GAGTACCTGGGCGGCATCATAGCACCCGGCCTCGCGATAAGCGCTGAAGCCCTGTTCATGCGCGCGGCGAAGCTGCCCAAGATCCAGATCGAGAAGCCTCCCCGTGCGCTCGGCAAGAACACCGAGCAGTCGATGCAGGCCGGCATCTTCTACGGGTACGTGGCGCTGATCGACGTGCTCGTCGAGCGCCTGGCGGGCGAGCTGGACTTCGATCCCTCGGTCATCGCGACCGGCGGCCTCGCCCAGGCGA
>CAZGVR010000105.1:8507-9731 GCA_964528945.1 uncultured Myxococcales bacterium | reverse complement strand
TCGCGCTCGAGGGACTCGCCATCATCTGGGAGCGGAACCAGGAAGGCGAGTGATGTCCGATCCCGAGTCGAGATTCGTCCACCTGCACCTGCACACCAACTTCTCCATGCTGGACGGCGCCTTGCGCGTCTCGAGGGCCATCGACAGGGCCCGCACCCTCGGCATGCCATCGATCGCCATCACCGACCACGGCGGCATGTTCGGGGCCATCAGCTTCTACGAGGCCGCGCGCAAGGCCGGAGTGAAGCCGATCATCGGGATGGAGGCCTACGTCGCGCGCGGCCCCATGTCAGAGAAGAGCGACCGCCCCTACCACCTCGTGCTGCTCGCGAAGGACGCCGAGGGCTACAGGAACCTCATGTACCTGTCGAGCCAGGCCTACAGGGAAGGGTTCTTCAGGAAACCGCGCATCGACCGCGAGATCCTTGCCGAGCGGGGCAGGGGCCTCGTGGCCATGACCGCCTGCCACGCAGGGGAGGTGCCACGCGCCTTCAGGGAGGCCGGCATCGAAAAGGCCGTGGATGCAGCCTGCGGGCTTCGCGACCTGTTCGCGCCGGGCGACTTCTGGGTGGAGATCCAGGACACGGGACAGGAGGACCAGCCGGCCTTCAACGCGGCCGCCCGCGAGATCGCGAGGAGGGCCGGCGTCGGGATCGTCGCCACGAACGACGTGCACTACCTGGACGACGAGGACGCCCGGGCGCACGAGATCCTGGTGTGCATCGGCACGGGCAAGACCCTGGGCGACAACGACCGCCTCTATTCGAAGAAGCTCTCGATCCACTTCCGGACCGAGGCCGAGATGCGCGCGGCACTCCCCACGTTCCCGGACGCCGTCGAGAACACGCTGGCCGTCGCGGATCTCTGCAACCTGGAGATCGCGCTCGGCAAGCTGCTGCTGCCCGACTTCCCGGTTCCCACGGGCGAGACCATGGACGAGCACCTGGCCCGGCTGGCACGGGAAGGCCTCGAGAGGCGCCTCGGCGCGATGAAGGCCAGGGGCGAGCGCTTCGACGGGGCGGAGTACTCGAGCCGCCTCGACGCGGAGCTGAAGGTCATCGCCCAGATGGGGTTCACCGGATACTTCCTCATCGTCTGGGACTTCATCAGGTTCGCAAAGGGCAACGCCATTCCGGTCGGACCGGGGCGCGGATCCGGAGGCGGCTCGGTGGTCGCCTGGGCCGTCGAGATCACGGACATCAACCCCATGAGGTACGGCCTGGT
>CAZGVR010000105.1:2144-8497 GCA_964528945.1 uncultured Myxococcales bacterium | reverse complement strand
CCGGCCGTGGGGCCTGGTGTTCGAGAGGTTCCTGCCCCACGCGCGGCACTGCCGGTCCGGCTGCGGCAGCGACTGCGGGAAGGACCGGCGGGACGAGGTCATCAGGTACGTCACGGGCAAGTACGGCGAGGCCAACGTGTCCCAGATCGCCACGTTCCACGAGTTGAAGAGCAAGCTGGTTGTCCGCGACGTGGGCCGCGTCCTCGGGATGCCCTATGCGGACGTCGATCGGATCGCAAAGCTGATCCCGGCGCCGGTCCAGGGCAAGACCACGTCCATCGACGATGCGCTCCTCAAGGAGCCGCGGCTGAAGCGGATCTACGACGACGATCCCAGGGTGAAGGACCTCATCGACCTGAGCCGGAGGCTGGAGGGGCTCACCCGGCACGCGGGCACGCACGCGGCCGGGATCGTGATCTCCGACAAGCCCATCCACGAGCACGCGCCGCTCTACGTCCGCGCCGGTGCGGGCGGCAAGAACGAGATCTCGACGCAGTACGACAAGAACGACGTCGAGCACATAGGGCTCGTGAAGTTCGACTTCCTGGGGCTGAAGACGCTCACGGTCCTCAAGATCGCCCTCGACCTCATCGCCGGCAGCAAGCGGGGGGCGGAGCCAGGGGCCGCCAGGCAGAGGAAGAAGCTCCCGCCGCCCAGCACCCTCGACGACATCCCGCTCGACGACGCCGAGACCTACGAGCTGATCGCGTCGGGCGACACCACCGGGGTGTTCCAGCTGGAGAGCCGCGGATTCCGCGACCTCCTGAGGAGGCTCCGCCCGCGCCGCATCGAGGACATCATCGCGGCGGTCGCCCTCTACAGGCCCGGACCGCTCCAGTCGGGCACGGCCGACAGCTACATTAACAGGAAGAACGGGCTCGAGCCCGTCAACTACCAGCACCCTGCCATGGAGGTGTTCCTGGAGGAGACCTACGGGGTCATGATCTACCAGGAGCAGGTCATGCAGGCGGCGCGTGTCCTCGCGGGATTCTCGCTGGCGGAGGCCGACAACCTCCGCCGCGCCATGGGAAAGAAGAACGCCGACATACTCAACAAGCAGCGGTCGAAGTTCCTGTCCGGCTGCGCCTCTGGATCCACGGATCCGCGGGTGGCGGAGCAGGTCTTCGACCAGATGGCCGAGTTCGCCTCGTACGCCTTCAACAAGAGCCACAGCGCGGGCTACGCCATCATCGCCTACCACACGGCCTACCTGAAGACCCACTACCCCGAGGAGTTCCTGGCCGCGCTCATGACCTGCGACGAGGACAAGATCGACAAGCTCGTGCCGATCCTCGCCGAGGGCCGGAGCCGGGGCATCCCCATCCTTCCCCCGGACGTCAACACCTCGGGAATGCACTTCACGGTGGTCCCCCACCAGCGGCTCGACGACGACAGGGGGAGGGGCGGGAAGAGGAGGCGGGCCGGGAGCAAGGCCCGGGCATCGACGCTGGCGATCCGCTTCGGCCTGCTGGGCGTGAAGGGGGTCGGGCAGTCTGCGGTCGAAGCGATCCTGAGGGCGAGGGCCGACGGGCCGTTCGTGGACCTCTTCGACTTCTGCGCCCGCGTCGACCTGAGGGCCTGCAATCGCGCCAACATCGAGCAGCTGATCAGGGCGGGCGCATTCGACGAGGTATCGAGGCCGCTCTCCCTGCACCGGGCCCAGGTGCTGAACGCGCTGGACGCCGCCCTCGAGACCGGAAAGATGCGGATGAAGGACCGGGAGGACGGGCAGACCGACCTTCTCGGCATGCTCGTCGCCTCGCGCGCCGACCGGGCCGGGAAGGCCGGGCCAGCCGGCGGAACGGTCACGGCGAGGGGGGAGTACCCCCCGGCCGCCGAGGAGAGCCTCCGCGAGATCCTCAGGTGGGAGAAGGGCGCGCTCGGGTGCTACGTCTCGGGCCATCCGCTCGACAAGTTCCAGGCCGACATCGCACGCCTGGCGAGCGCGACGGTCGCCTCGCTCCGCGACGTGGCCGGCGATGCCACGGTCACGCTCGCCGGTGTCGTCGAATCCGTGCGCGAGCGAAGCGTCCGCGGCGGTAAGTCGCGCGTCGCCTTCCTCGTGGTGGACGACGTGACCGGCCGGGTGGAGTGCGTGGTGCCGCCTGCCGTGTACGCCGAGAACGAGGCCCGGATCAAGGACTGCGTGGACAAGCCGTGCCTGCTCAAGGCGACGGTGGAGCAGGCGGAGGAGTCCGGGCCGGGCATCCAGGGGGAGAGCGACGACTCGAGCGGGATCCGGCTCGTGCTCCAGGCCATCGACCAGATCGACGAGGTCCGGAGGACGAAGACCAAGGAGGTCCACGTCTACGCGAGCGTGGAGGTGATGGGCAGCACGGGCCTGGGCGCGCTCGGGGAGGCCCTGCGCTCGAACCGCGGCCGCTGCCCCGTGATACTCCACCTGCGGATCCCGGGCGAGAGCGAGACCGAGATGCTCCTCCCCGAGACGTACGCGGTCACGCCGTCGGACGCGCTCCTCGAGCAGATCGAGCGGGCCGTGAGCGGTGCCACGATCGAGCTGCGCTGAGTGCATGCGCCGCTCCCCCGTCGACTCCGAGACCCCGCCCCCGCCCAGGCGGGGAGCCCACCACATCGCGGTGATCTCGCCCGGAACCTACGCGGAGAGCGCCTCCTCGCTGGGCGTGCACTTCCTGCTGCGATCGCTGCGCTCAAGGCCAGGATTCTCGGCCGGTCGATTCGTCTACACTCGCGGACGCGGGGAGCCGCTATCGCTCGAGGACCGCTTGCCGCTCGGAGGGTTCCCGCTGATCCTCGCATCGGTCGCCTGGGAGCTCCAGGTCGAGCACCTCACGGAGATCCTCGGCAGGGCGTCCATCCCCGCGCTCGCGAAGGACCGGGACGGCGGCCACCCGGTCGTTATCGCCGGGGGTGCGCTCACGCTGTCGAGCCCGCATCTCCTGGAGCCCGTCTCGGACGTGGTCGTGCGCGGCGACGGGGAGGACGCGATCGATGCCTTCCTCGATTCCGTCCCTGCGGCGACGAGCCGTGCGGACGTGATCCTCGCCCTTCACGGCCTCCCCGGCACCAGCCCGGGCACCAGGGCCACGTGCAGCCCCGAGCGCCTGCCGGTAGGGAGCGCCTTCACGTCGCCGGGATCGGCGTATCCCTCGATGCACCTCGTGGAGGTCATGCGCGGCTGCCCGCACGGATGCACGTTCTGCATAATGAGCGCACGCAGGCTCGGCAGGCCCCGCTACGTCCCGGCCGAGGCAGTGCTCGCGGCAATACCCGAGGGCGTGGGCAAGGTCGGCCTGGTCGGGCCCTCGGTGCTCGATCATCCCCGGATCGACTCGATCCTCGCCTCCCTCGCGGACCGCGGCCTCGAGGCCGGCATCTCCAGCGCCCGGGCCGACCTGGTGGACGGGGCGCGGGCCCGGCTACTTGCGTCCCTTGGCCTGCGCACCCTGACGATCGCGCTCGACGGCGCCTCCACCCGCATCCGCGACTCGATCCGCAAGCGGATCGCAGGGGAGGACGTGGTCCGCGCCTCTCGCCTCGCCCGGTCGGCAGGCATAGGCCGCATCAAGCTCTACGTCATGCTCGGCTTTCCCGGGGAGGACGACACCGACGTGGACGAGCTCGCCGGCACGTGCTCGGAGATCGCGTCCCAGAACCATCTGACGGTCTCGCTCGGACCCCTCGTGCCCAAGCGGGGGACCCCCCTCGAGTCCGCGAGCTTCGTCTCCCGCGAGGACTACGAGTCGCGAGTACGGAGGCTGAGAAGCGCGCTCGGCCGCCGCGCGACCATAGACTCGGTGCCATGGAGGGAGGCCCGGGCCGAGGCGGACCTGTCGAGGTGACGCGACCCCGATCTGTGCGGGGAGGGGGCCGGAAGCCGGCCTAGAGATCGACGAGCTCCACGAGGTTCCTGTCGAGATCCTCGCCCAGGAACCGCCTGCCCACCTCGACGAAGGAGACGGGGTTGTCCGTGACGTGGAACCGGATCGAGGGAGGCTCGGACGCGGGCCGCAAGAGGTCGCGCTCGGCGAGGAACCTGGCGGTCTCGACGGCAACGCTCCCTGCGGAGTCGACTATGGGAACCTCGCGTCCCGCGAGCTCGCCCAGCACGCGCGCGATCAGGGGGGAGAGCAGGGGGTAGTGCGTGCATCCGAGGATGAGCGCCTCGATCCCCCTGTCCACGAGCGGCCTCAGGTACTTCCGCGCGACCATTGCGGGGACATCCCCGTCGGTCCACCCCTCCTCGACGAGCGGCACCAGGAGAGGCGCGGCCGAGGAATGCACCTCGCAACGCGAGTCCGTCGACTGGACAGCACGGTCGTAGGCTCCGGACATGACCGTCCGCCTCGTGCCCAGCACGCCTATCCTGCCTCCCGGGCGGAGCAGGCACGCGGCCCTCGCCGGCGGGTCGATGACGCCGAGCACCGGGATGTCGAATTCGACCCTCACCATGTCGAGGGCGACCGAGGACACGGTGTTGCAAGCCACCACGAGGGACTTGATCCCGCGTCGCTGCAGGAAGGCGCTCGCCATCCTGGCGTAACGGATGACCGTGTCCTCGCCGCGGTTCCCGTACGGCACGCGAGCCGTGTCCCCCAGGTACAGGAAGGACTCGCCCGGCAGGGAGCGGCGAAGCTCGCGTAGCACCGTGAGACCGCCTATGCCGGAGTCGAAGACCCCGATTTGCTGCAGCCTGTCCATCTCTCGGGCACTCACCAGCGGGCCAATTTACAGCAGGGTGGGCCCGGTATCCACCCCTCATTGACCGGCGGTCTGGTTTCCCGTAGATTCCACTGACTTTTTCTATCCAAGGAACCCGGAGCGAAAGGCTTGTATTTCCAGCGCAAAGGGCCATGCCCGGCAGTGTGGGGGCCAGCGCCCCCGTCGCTGGTCCTGCTTCTCCTGCTCGGCCCGGCCGATGCGGGTGCGCAGAAGGACCCTGGCCCTGCCGCGAACCCCGATGCCGACGCCTCGGCCATCGATCCCGACGACGAGGAAGAGGACGAGGGCCTGGAGGAAGAGGACGAGGGCCTGGAGGAAGAGGACGACGAGGGCGAGGCGGGCGATGGTTACGGCGACGATACGGACGTGGACCAGCCGTCGGTCGTGGTCGCGATCGAGATAGACGGCAACCTGAGGGTCTCCAAGGCGGACGTCCTCAAGCACCTCGTCACGAAGAAGGGTCAGGCCTTCAGCCTGGACAAGATCAAGCTGGACATCCGCAGCCTCTACGACACGGGCTACTTCTCGGACATCCGCGTGGAGCGTTTCGAGGAGGACGACGGATGGAGGCTCGTCTATCACGTCGAGGAGAACCCGGCCATCTCCGAGGTGCGGTTCGTCGGGAACAAGAAGATCAAGAAGAGCAAGATAGAGGAGGTCATAGACCTCAAGCCGGGCTCGGTCCTTTCCATCCCCAAGGTCGAGGACAACGTCGACAAGATCCGGGATCTCTACGTCAAGAAGGGCTACTTCCTCGCCGAGGTCACGTGGAAGCTCGAGGAGCTACCCAAGCACCAGGTGGACGTCGTCTTCGAGATCTTGGAGCACGACAAGGTCATCGTCCGGCAGGTCCGCTTCTCGGGAAACTCGGCCCTCAGCGACAAGCAGATCTCGCGCGTCATGACCACGAAGGAGCAGGGGCTGTTCTCCTTCCTCGGCGGGGGAGGCAACTTCAATCCCGAGGACCTGGAGCGCGACCTGCTCATCATCACCGCCTACTACTACGACATGGGATACCTGGCGGTGGCGGTCGGAGAGCCGCTCATCGAGTTCAGCCCGGACCACAAGTACATCGACATAACCATCCCGATCGAGGAGGGCCCCCGCTTCAAGGTGGGCAAGATCGCCGCCACCGAGGACGACGAGGAAGGCAACGAGATCGAGCCGCTGGGCGGCCGGAAGACGATCATGGGCCTGCTCGAGTCCAAGGGCGGCGAGTGGTTCAGCCGATCGGTCGTGGGAGAGGACCTGAGCCGGCTGGAGTACCACTACAAGGACAAGGGCTACGCGAACGTGAACATCGACCCGCGATGGTCCACGCGCGAGGGCGAGCTGGTCGTGGACATCGTCTTCGTGATCCAGAGGGGGGAGCCCGTCCACATAGGCAAGATCCTCATCCTCGGGAACGAGAAGACGCGCGACAAGGTGATCCGCCGCGAGATGGTCATCGACGAGGGCGACCTGTACAACCAGTCGAAGATCGACGAGTCCAAGGACCGCATCACGGCCCTGGGGTACTTCGAGCGCGTGGATCTGAACCCGGTCCAGGGCTCGGGCCCGGACATCCTCGACCCGCTGACCGAGGGCACGGAGAGCGCCACCGGCACCTCCCCGGTGCGCGCGCGGCTCGCGCGCGTCGAGGAGTTCCTCCT
>CAZGVR010000105.1:0-2134 GCA_964528945.1 uncultured Myxococcales bacterium | reverse complement strand
ACTCCAGGTGGTTCATGTCCGTTGACCTCTTCAGCAACATGAGGGAGTACTGGGACTTCCGCAGGGAGTCGTTCGGCGGCGGGTTCTCGTTCGGCT
Source organism: uncultured Myxococcales bacterium (assembly GCA_964528945.1). Classification (GTDB taxonomy): domain Bacteria; phylum Myxococcota_A; class Polyangia; order DRWM01; family DRWM01; genus CAZGVR01. The sequence goes on along the minus strand of CAZGVR010000105.1, from coordinate 2,038 downwards.
ACCCGATCCTGCCGGACCTGAGGCTGAGCCTCGGCTACCAGCTGGAGAAGGTGAACGTGAAGACCAACGCCGCGGCCAGCCTGTTCGGCCAGACGTCCGGCTTCTTCCAGGACATCCCGCTCGCGAACCTGTTCAACGACGGGTGGACCTCCTCGATAAGGCTCACCCTGTCCTACGACACGCGGAACAACCGCCTCTTCCCCTCCAAGGGCACGTACAACTCCGCCTCGATAGAGTGGGCCACGCCCTACCTCGGGAGCCAGGCCAACTTCCTCCGCTACAACGTCGTGAGCCGCTGGTACTTCCCGCTGGGGCTCGGCTTCGTCCTCAAGTTCAACGCGGAGTGGGGCCTCATCCAGTCCCCGGATCCGCAGGGCGTTCCGATATACGAGCGCTACTTCCTGGGCGGCATCTTCGACGTGCGCGGATACCGAAGGTGGACGATCAGCCCGAGGCTCACGCTGCCCGAGAGCCTGGATCCGAACGCCGGGCCGTCCTCGAGCGGCGGGAAGATCGGCGGCAACATGATGGTGCTCTTGCAGGCCGAGCTCGAGTTCCCCATCATCGAGGCGGTCGGGATCCGCGGCGTGATCTTCTTCGACGCGGGCAACACGTACAACTTCGAGCAGACCTACTGCCAGTTCTCCGAGGGTCACACCATGTCCGTCTACACGGACCCCTGCAACAGGAACCCGTTCTTCCTGCGCACGTCCGCGGGCATCGGGTTCCGCTGGTTCTCGCCAATCGGCCCCTTGCGCTTCGAGTGGGGATTCCCCCTGGACCGCCTGCCGGGCGAGGAGCCCATGGTCTTCGAGTTCACGATCGGAAATCCGTTCTAGGAGGGCCCCGGCCCCCTTTCCCCCATGGAATCGTGTGGTTGCGACTGCAGGGCAAAGCGGCCGGCGTTGACTGCGGCCCCCCCATGTGTTCTACTCGCCTCCTGAGAAATCGGCCCGGAGCGCAAGGGCCCTTACGCCCACCAGCATGCGAGAGGTTGCCGCAATGACGAAGGCCGCGACATCCAAGGCCGGCAAGAGCTGGCTCGACAGGATCTCGGAGAAGTTCGAGCCGAGGCCCCAGTACCTGATACCGATCCTGCAGTTCATCCAGGGGGAGGAAGGGTATCTGCCGCAGGAAGCCATGGGTGCGGCCGCGCGCTTCCTGAGGGTCTCCGAGTCCAAGGTCTACGGCGTGGCCAGCTTCTACGCGCAGTTCTACTTCGAGCCGCGCGGCAGGCACAACGTCACGGTCTGCCGGGGAACGGCCTGCCACGTGCGCGGCTCGGCCCGCCTGCTCGCCGAGATGGAGAAGCAGCTGGGGGTGAAGGCCGGCGGCACGACACGCGATCTCGAGTTCAGCCTGGAGACCGTTGCATGCTACGGCTCCTGCGCGCTGGCTCCGGTCGTGGTCGTGGACGGCAAGGTGTACCGCCAGCAGACCGCGGCGTCCCTCGGCAAGCTGGTGAAGAACGCCAGCTCCGGCTCGAGGAAGAGGTGAACCATGGAGAAGCTGTCGAGCAGGAAGGGACTGGAGGGACTCAGGGCACGGCTAGTCGAGGACTGGGACCCGAAGAGGCGCAGGATCTACGTCTGCACGGGAACGGGCTGCAAGGCTTGCGGCGGCGTGGAAGTCTACGGGGGCTTCAGGGAGGCGCTCCGCAAGGCCAGGCTGCACTCGTCCGTGGACGTCGTCAGGACCGGATGCCACGGGTTCTGCGAGCGGGGAACGCTCGTGATGATCCAGCCCGACGAGATCTTCTACACGCAGGTCGATCCGAAGGACGTGCCGTCGATCGTGCAGCGGACGATCAAGGAAGGAAAGATCCTCGACCGCCTCCTGTACAGGATCCCGGGGCTCGCCAGGGCCGAGGGGATCCGCAGGTCCGACGACATCCCCTTCTACAAGCACCAGATGCGCGTGGTCCTGGGCCTGAACGGCCGCATCGACCCCACCGACATAGACCACTACTTCCGCGAGGGCGGCTACTCGGCGCTCGCGCGCGCCCTCTTCGACATGAAGCCCGACGGCGTGATCGACG
>CAZGVR010000104.1:0-10045 GCA_964528945.1 uncultured Myxococcales bacterium | reverse complement strand
CGCCTGCGCGCCGGCGGCGAGCGCCGCGCCCCGGATCATGCCGCACTGGTAGCCGTGCCGCACGATCCCGCCGGAGAACGGCACCGTGGCCCGCTCCTCGGTCTTCATGGGCAGGTCGAACGCACGGGTCAATACGTGGAAGAGGGTGTCCGGGCACGACCTGCCGTTCACGAACGCCCCGACGGTTCCGAGCGAAGTTATTCCACTCCCTGCACGCGGCATCGGATCTCCTGTCGTCGACCGGACGGTATAGCAGTTCATGGAGCCGCCCGCGAGAAGCGCCTTGGCCTCCCGGACAGCGTTGCCGACACCCGCCAATTGTCGTAGCCTTGCCGGGCGATGAAGGATGAAGCGCCCGGAACGCCAGTCACCGCTGGGGAACCCGGCACTGCCGCCGCCGCGTGCCAGGACCGCTCGCGGCGCAGGCTCCTCGCCGCGCTCGGCGGGCTAGGGGCCTTGTGGGCCGGCGCCGGACTGTACCCCGTGTACAGGTACCTTAGCCCGCAGGCGGTCCCGGATCCGTTCGGCAAGGACGGCAGGGCCGCGATCGAGAAGATCGCGCCCGCCGAGGTCGCGCTGCCCGGCATGGGCAAGAACGGCGGTTACGGCGGCCACGGCGTGATCGTGCTCCGCGACTCCACCGGGAAGCTCAAGGCCTTCGATTCCAAGTGCACGCACGCGGGCTGCAACGTGGCGTTCCAGGGAGACAAGCTCTTCTGCAACTGCCACGGCGGCACCTACGACCTCGACGGCAGGAACATCGCCGGTCCTCCGCCGCGTCCGCTGACCGAACTCGCGGTGGTCGAGGAGAACGGACTGCTCTACGTGACGAGGCCCGCGGCTGCCGGGAAGAAGGGCTAGGGCGATGGACGCGCGATCCTGGCTCCTGTCCCGCTTCCCGATCCAGCCGATCCTCGACTTCATGGCGAGGAAGAGGGTCCCGGAGCACCGCCACTCCTCGTGGTACGCCCTGGGAGGCATCGCCCTGGTGCTCTTCTCGATCCAGGTCGTGACCGGGATCCTGCTCATGGTCTACTACAGCCCCTCCCGGCCGTGGGCCTCGGTCCAGCGCATCGTCCTCGAAGTGCCCTTCGGGGCGCTCTTTCGGTCCATGCACCACTGGGGCGCGAACCTCATGGCGCTCGCCCTGTTCGTGCACATGTTCTCCACGTTCTTCATGAAGGCGTACAGGCCGACCCGCGAGTTGACCTGGCTCACGGGCCTCGGCCTCCTCGGCCTGGTCCTCTTCTTCTCCTTTTCCGGCTACCTGCTCCCATGGGACGACCTCTCGTTCTTCGCCACGCGCGTGGGCATGAGCGAGATGGAGAAGGGGCCCGTGCTGGGCCCCTGGATGGCCACGCTGCTCCGCGGCGGCCCGGACGTGACCGTGGACACGCTCGGCAGGATGCACGTCCTGCACGTCGTGGTCCTGCCCCTCTCGGTCATGGGCCTCCTGGGGGTCCACCTCCTCCTGGTGCAGTTGCACGGGGTGAGCGAGCCGGACTCGTTTTCGTCCCTGCCGCCCGAGGGGAGGCGCTACCGGCCTTTTTTCGGAGACTTCCTGCTCGGCGAGATCCCGATCTGGCTGCTCGTCGCGACCATGGTAGTCGCGCTCGCGGCCGCGGTCCCGCGCGGGCTGGCCCCGGAGGCCGATCCAACGGCGCCCGCGCCGGCGGGCATCAAGCCCGAGTGGTACTTCATGGCCCCGTACCAGGCGCTGAAGCTGTTCCCCGGGAAGCTCGAGCTGCTCGGCATCGGCCTGATGACGGCCGCCATGATGTCGGCCGCGCTCGTGCCGTTCCTCGACCGCCGCGTCCCCTCCGGCTCGAGGGGCAGGATGGTCACCCTGGTCGGCGCCGTTGCCGTGCTGGGCCTGGTCGTCATGACCGCCTGGGGGTGGCTGTCGTGAGGAGGACGGGCGCGTGAACTACCCCGTATGGAACTTCCCGTTCCTGGGCGGCAGCCTGGTCGTCGCGATCATCGCCATCGTGCACGTGCTCGCGTCCCACGTGGCAGTGGGTGGAGGCGCCTTTCTGGCGGTCGCGGAGCTCTGGTCCGATCGCATCCCGGACGGCGCCCGCGTCCGCGCGTGGCTCAGGAAGTTCGCGACGTGGTTCCTGCTCTACACTACGGTCTTCGGCGCGATCACGGGCGTGGGCATCTGGTTCTCGATCCAGCTAGCTAACCCCGAGGCGACCAGCCTCCTCATCCACCAGTTCGTGTTCGCCTGGGCCACGGAGTGGGTGATGTTCCTGGCCGAGCTGACCGTGCTCTACCTCTACTACTACGGCTGGGACACCAGCCCGCGGGCCCTCCAGCGTACCCTCGCCGTGGCCTACTTCGCGATCGCGTGGGGATCGCTGGTCGTCATCAACGGGATCCTGTCGTTCATGCTGACCCCGGGAGGCTGGACCCTCGCGAACCACGACATCGCGCTCGGATTCTTCAACCCCGGCTACCTTCCCTCGCTGGCGGGCCGGACCCTCGTCATGTTCCTCCTGGCCGGCCTGTTCGGCATGCTCGTGGCGACCCGCATGAATGACGACCCGGGCCTCAAGGAGCGGGTCGTCCGCTTCTCGGCCGCGTGGGTGGTCCCAGCCGCATTTGCAATGCCGCTGGTGGCGGCGTGGTACTGGACGTCGCTGCCGGATTCGGCCGTGGCGCTGGTGAAGGGCGGCACCACGGGCGTCACCGGAGGCCGCCTCGAGGCGGACACCCGCTACCTGGTGCTGGCCGGCCTGACCGGAGTCACGGTGATCCTCGGCACCCTCGCCATCGCGTGGAAGCCACGGTCGGCAACGACCGGGCCTGCGCTCGCGCTCCTCCTCATCGCGCAGCTAGGGATAATGGGCGGCGAGTTCTTCCGCGAGATGGCGCGCAAGCCCTTCGTGATCCATGGGGTCCTCTACTCGAACCAGCTGTGGAAGGATCCCGACAGGGCGCCGGCCACGCTGGACGCGCCCTACCTGGACGCGGCCCGCTGGGCCCCGGACGTCGAGCCCGGGAGCGCCGGGCACGGGGAGTGGGTGTTCCGCCTCCAGTGCGCTGGCTGCCACACGATCGACGGGTACAGGGCCCTGCGCCCCCGCACGTCGTCGTGGAGCCCGGCCTTCGGGGCGCGCTGGCTAGAGAAGATGGACACGCTCCGGGTCATGCCGCCCTTCCAGGGCACTGAGGCGGACCGCGAGGCCCTCGCGGCCTGGCTCGTCTCCCTTCACGGGAAGGCGATCTCCGCGGGGGGCGTCCACGACGCCGTGGCCAAGGAGGAGCGTAAATGATGCCCTCCCCCGATCCGCTGGGCTACCCGATCTTCCCGGCCCTGCTGCAGGGCCTCTCGTACCTGACCCTGACGCTGCACTTCCTCGCCATGAACTTCACGGTGGGCGGCGCGATCCTGGCGATCGCGCTGCGCCTGTCCGGGAGGAGCGGGTCGGATGGCCCGGTCGGCTTCCTTTCGGCCGGCCTGCCGCTGGGATTCTCCTACCTGGTAACCTTCGGCGTGCCGCCGCTGCTCTTCGTACAGGTCATCTACGGCCAGCTCTTCTACAGCTCGTCGGTCATCGTCGGCGCCTTCTGGATCGCTGTCATCCCCGCCCTGATCCTCGCCTACGCCAGTCTCTACTACCACAAGCTCGCGGCGCCCGGCCGCGCGTACGTCCAGACGGCCGCGGTCGGCGTGGCCCTCCTGCTCATGCTCTTCGTGGGCTTCGTCTACGCGAACAACCTCACGCTGGTCCAGACCCCCGGCAAGTGGCTGGCAATGTACTCCAGCCACCCGGGCGGCGGCTCGCTCGACCTGTCGGATCCCACCGTCGTCCCGCGCTGGGCCTTCTTCATCCTCCCGGGCGTTGCAGTGGCGGGCCTGTCCCTGATCCTGCGCGGCGCGTTCCTCGAAAGGCGGGGGCGGACCGAAGATGGACGCCGCTCGCGCCGCACAGGCGCCCGCGCCATGGCCGCCGGGCTGGGCCTGGGCCTGCTGGCCGGCGGCTTCCTCGTCGCCACGCTTCCGCCGCACGTCCGCTCGGTTGTGACGGGTGGTGGCGTGCCCACCGCTCTCGCCTGCGCCGCGGCCGGCCTTGCGGTGCTGTCCACGGCGCTCGGCATCGTCTCGACGTCCAGGAGGGGCCTCTCGAGCCCAGTTGCGTCAGCCCTCGCCTGGGCCGGCGCGGTGGCCTGCATCGTCGCCCTGCGCGATCTCGTGCGCCTCGCCTACCTCGAGGGGTCCTTCTCTCCCGGAGACGTTCCGATCAATGCCCAGTGGGGCATGCTCGCCGTGTTCCTGGCCTCGCTCGCGGCCGGGATCCTGCTCCTTTCGATCCTGGCCGTCCGCGTGCTCAGAGGCATGATCGCGGCCCGGCCGGCATCGTAGACGCTCAAGGGGCACGGTGGTCATCGAGCATGGGAGTCTCCTTTGCCGGCGGGCGGCTCCGCCGAGTCGAGAAGGTTGGCAAGCTCCTCGAGGGTGCGGGCAGGCAGGATGTCTAGCCTCGCGAAGGACTCGCGGTCGAAGAGCGCGTACTCGCCCTCTGCCCGGGCGCAGGCCTCGCCGGCGGGATCCAGGATCTCGGCGGCCATGATCGCGGATCTGTCGCCGGGTCGCGACTTGACCTCGCCGATCGCCGTGAGCGTGGTCTCGATGCGGACGGGCCTCAGGAACTCGACGCGCATCCACTTGGTCAGGATGAAGCGGTGCGTGAGGTACATGGCAGACCATGCCATGATCTCGTCCAGCATGGTCGACAGGATGCCGCCGTGGGCCAGGTTGCTCCAGCCGCGCAGGTGCGGGGGGATGGTCACGTCCGAGTAGAGCCTCCTGCCGTCCGTGCGGAAGCGCATGTGCAGCCCGCCCGCGTTCGACCGCCCGCACGCGAAGCAGTCTAGCGAGCCGAACGGGAGATCCCGCATGGACCGCTGGGGATTGGGCCCTGCCATGTCGGTCACCTGGGGGTAAAGCCGTCCGGCATGGCCACGGCCACGACCTCGCCTGTCGCGCACACCTCGCCGGAAGCGAGCAGCCTGGACTCGACCACGACCTTGCGGCCCTTGATCTCCTTCACGCGGCCGCGGATCTCGAGGACGGGCCCGAGTGGCGTGGGCCGCCTGTAATCCACGCGGAGGGACGCGGTCACGAAGCGGGGCAGGGGACCCTCGCCGTCGTCGTTGCCAGCGGCGCGGGCGGCCGCGGCCGCGGCCGTGCCGGTCGAGTGGCAGTCGATGAGCATTGCGATCATCCCGCCGTAGACCGTGCCCGGCATGGCCGTGTGGATGGCCCCGGGGGTGAACCTGGTCACGGACTCGTCGCCCTCCCAGGACGTCCTGATGTGGTGGCCGGCCTCGTTCAGCCGGCCGCAGCCGTAGCAGTGGGCCACGTCGTCCGGATACCTGTCCTGGAAGGCCTTCACCTGCTGCACGCCGGCGGGACGTCCGTGCCGATGAGGGAGCACCAGAACAGGAAGACCTCGTCCGTGCCGGGAGAGCCCGCGACGATCTCGTCCTCTCCGGCGATGTCGGGCATCGCGAGGGAGGCGCCGAGGTTCGCGTTCTTCTCCGCGATCGCGTGGCGGAGCACGCCGAGCGGCACGGCCGGATCGCCGGGGTCGAAGACGTACACGGCGCCGGCCTCGTTCTTGCCCGACACGATCGCGCCCGGGGCCCCTATCGCCACCTCGTTCGAGCCGTCCTGGTCCACGTCGCCGGCCGCCATGGAAGCGCCGAAGCCCGAGGTCGTGCCGCACTCCACGCCGCGCTCGGGAACGTCAGAGCACTCGAAGGTCGTGAAGCCCTCCGAGTCGATGTCCGTGCACGTCACGTCGGGGTACGGCACGGGCGGGAGCGCGTCCCAGAAGCCCGCGCCGTCCACGAGCGTCACTGTCGTGACCCTGCCGTCTATATCCGGCAATGCCCCTACCAGGAGGTCGTCGCGGCCGTCGCCGTCCACGTCCGAGGCCGCGAGCACGGTCCCGAAGCCAGTGCCGCCCTGCCAGCACGCCTGGAGCCAGGCGTCGTCAGGATCCGGGCCGCCCGGCCCGCCCGCGGCCGGCGCGCCCCGCGCGCCGACGAGGAGCACGGGACAGTCACCACCCGAGGCGGCCAAGGCGGGCCAGTCCGTGCCGAGCGTGCCTGCCGCGACCGCCGCGCCCAGGTCGTCCACGGTCATGCCGGTAGGGGCCTCGAGGGACGGGGCAAGGGCCTTGGACATGGTGTTGTTCAGCAGGAACGCGCCTTCCATGGAGCCCAGGACTATGTACCGGAGCGCGGACGTCCCTGGATCCACGAGCGTCGTCAAGCTGCGGCCCACTGCCTCGGGCGTCGTGAGATCCCGCATGCGCATGTCGACAGCCTCCACGCGCCTCGGGTTCTCGACGTCGGTCGTGAGCATGCAGTATCGCGAGAAGCCGCCCGGCGCGCCCTCGTAGCCCGGCTCGCCCACGATCACGCAGCCGAGGTCCGGGGTCACGTCCAGGTAGGTCCACTCCGAGGCCGCGCCGAGCGCCGTGCCGGTGATCCACGGGCCCCAGGGATCGTCCAGGACGTTCGTGGCGTACACGTGCATGAGCTTGCCGCCGCCCGGCTCGCCGTCGTACGAGAGCCTGAGGATCGCCGTGGGCGATGCCGGCCCGGCGGTCACGCCGAGGTACAGGGCCTCGGCCACGTCCGTGGATGCGGGCTGGAACACGGGGATGATGACATGGCCGAAGCCGCCGACCTTGTACGCGTCCGGCCTGGGCATGGATCGCACGGGCGTGTTCTCAGCCAGGTCGTACGGCCAGTTGAGGCCGGTGCAGCCCGCTAGAAGCACTGCTGCCGCGATCGGCCGGATCCGGGCCATGGTCCCGAGGCATCGCTTGCTCGCGTTCATTTCGCATACTCCTCGATCTCGGCGAGCTCTACCGGTTCCTTGACGAGCCCCTCGGAGTCCGGGAGCGGGTCCCTGACCATGTAGACGATCCCGAGGATCGTGGTCAGGGCTGCGAAGAGCAGGGTCACGTCGAAGGCGATGTCCCATCCGAGGATGTAGTTGAACCTCGGATCCCGGTTGTCCAGGAGCCCGGCCTTCTTGTCCTTCTCGACCTCGGCATAGAGGTTCTCTGACTGCACTCCGAAGGCTATTGCCGCGGCCCAGAGCGCGGTCGCGAACCCGAAGGAGATCCAGGCGGGCGTCCGCTTGGGCTTGGGGTTGAGCCGGACCAGGATCTTGGTCCGCTTGCCCTTCTCGAGATCGACCGGCGTGGTCCACGTCTTGAGCCCCTTTGCCTGGACCGCGACCTCGTGCTTGCCCCACGGCAGCTCCAGGGCCTTGCCGAGCAGTCCCTGCTCGAGCTGGCCGTCCACGGTGAGCACGGCGTCGTCAACATTGGCCACGACCATGATCTCCCCGAACTCGACGCGCTCGAGGACCACGTCGATCTCGAGGGAGTCGCCGACCCCGATCGAGACCTGCTTCTCGACAGGCACGTACCCGGGCTGCTCGATCCAGACCGTGTGGTCGCCCGTCGGGATGACGTTGCCCCATGGCGTCTTTCCCACGGCCCCTGCATCGTGGTCGTCGAAGAAGACCCTGGCGCCAGGGACGCTCGCCTTGACCGTCAGGTATCCCAGGAAGGTTCCCTGGGAGAGCTCGACCACGACCACGTAGACGCGGCCCTCCGAGACGTGGAGTGGCGTCTCCGCCTCCTTGTACTCCGGGTGCTTCACAACGAGCTTGTACTTGCCGGGATCCACGGTCTGCTGGAGCGGCGAGGACCCCGTGAACACGGCAACGCCCTTTTCGTCGACGATCGTGACCTTGGCGCCTTCGGGCGTGGTCCTCACCTGCACGATGGACTTCATCTTGGACGCGTCCGGCTGCGCGGCCGTGCAGGGCGGCTGGCCCTCGCCGCCGCATGTCTTCTCGACCGTGAAGGTCGGCGGCTGGTCGGGCGTGCTCCCTGCCGAGGCCTTGGCCTTCTCGTCCAGCGAGGCGATGCGGGCCTTGATGGACTCGAGATCCGGGGCGGCCGGCTCGGTCTCCAGGTACCTGCGGAACTGCTCCGCGGCCTTTGCCCACGCGCCGGCCTTCTCGTAGGCCACGCCGGTGTTGTAGAGGAAGGCGGAGAAGGGCTGGGCGCCGTAGGCCTTGAGGAAGGAATCGGCGGCCTCCTCGTACTTCCCCGAGGCGTAAAGGGCCTGGCCCAGCTCCATGTACTCCTTGGCGAGGTCCATGCCCGAGGACTCGTCAGGGGCTGTGTCCGGGGCTGCCTCGCCTGCCTTGTCCTCTGCAGCGGCGCGGGCCGGGACGAGGAGCGTCAGGAGCGCCGGGAGCGCGAGCACGGCCAAGCTCGAGAGTGGCACGAAGATCCGGATCGGTTTGCTGGCTTGTTCACGTTTCATGGGTATCAAATTTAGCTCCGTTCCTGACCGGGGACGAAACCGCCGAGGGCCGCCAGATGCTGCCGCGGAGGTTGGATTCGGCCAAGTCCTTCCGAAGTAGCGTCCGTGATTCCATATAACAGCTATATAGGGCCGTGCAGAACGGCCGCCTCTCCCGCCGAGGACCGATCCTCGGCTGGTCCGGACCCACCTGTATCTTCAACCGCCTTTTCGTTGTCGAGCCGAGTATAGCCGACCCGCAGGGCGAGGCAAGCCGATGTTCACGTACCACCCCTCATGGAGCACGGGGAAGTCGTCCGGACTGCCGATGCCGCATCCGTAGAAGTCTCCGCCCTAGAGCGGCGCCCAGTGCTACTCCCCGTACACTCGATGTCGATGCGCCATCGGATGGACCTCTCGTGCGAACGACATCCTACCCGCGTCCCGTAGAAAGGAATGTCCCGGCGAGGGCCACCTGCTCGGGCGTGCCCATAACGTGGACGATGTCGCCTGCCTCGAACACCAATCCCGGATCAGGGTTGGGGATCAACCCCCCCTTCCGCCGGACGGCCACGACCGACGCGCCGACCTCTCCACGGAGCCCCAGGCCGGCCAGCGAACGGCCGATCGCCCAGTCCGAAGGGCCGAGCAGCCAGCTCTCCACACGGACCTCTCCCAGCATGCCCGCGAGGTCCCTCCATCCGACCGGAGGGGCCGTGAGCCGTCGCTCGACAGGGCCGGCCTCGGCGCGCGCGACGTCCACCTCGACGTCGAGGACGTTGCGCGGCAGTCCCCGCAGCCTGAGCAGCGAAGCCAGGACCTCAATCGATCCCTCGACCTCTGCCGCGATCACCCGGCTGGCTCCCCTCCTCCTCAGGTCGTCCTCCTCGGCGGAGGAGCGGCACCTGGCCACGATCAGGACCTCGGGCGCCAGCCCCCGCGCCACCTCGACTGCCCTGCGCGTGGCGTCGGGGTCCGACAGCACGAGCACGAGGGCCGACGCGTCGTGGATCGACGATCGTTCCAGCACCTCTGCCGACGTTGCGTCCGCGTAGTGAGCCTGGATGCCAGCCTCCCGGGCCTCGCGGACCGACCCGGCGTTCAGGTCCAGCACCAGGTGCGGGATGCCCAGGCGCCCGAGCGCGCCAGAGATCAACCTTCCGCCCGTGCCGAACCCGGCGAGCACCACGTGGCCGTGCATGGCGCCATGCCCTTGGCCGGGGCGATCCATGGGCCTGGCACCTGGCGTCTCGCCCGACCTGCCGAGCCTCGTCGTGCCAGCGGCGAGCCTCGGGGCCAGCGTGATGACTAGCGGCGTGACAAGCATCGTGAGCACGGCGGACGCCAGGAGCGTGCGTCCCGCCTCCCCGGGCACGAGGCCAGCGGCTGCCCCCGCCGTGAGCAGGACCAGCGAGAACTCACCGACCTGCGCGAGCGCGGATCCGGAGAGGAGCGCGACCCTGAGCGGCAGCCTCATGACGAGGGCGGCGAGGGCCGCGAGGATGGCCTTCCCGACCAGGATCGCGCCTGCCATGCCGAGGACCTGGAGCGGCCGACCCAGGACCGTGTCGATGTCCAGGAGGAGGCCCACCGAAACGAAGAAGAGGCTCACGAAGATGTCCCTGAGCGGCAGCGCGTCCGAGATCGCCTTGCGTCCGAAGGGCGTGCCGGCCACCACGACGCCGGCCAGGAACGC
>CAZGVR010000103.1:9570-10047 GCA_964528945.1 uncultured Myxococcales bacterium | reverse complement strand
GCCTCGGAGGGCGGCGTGCACGCGGCAGGCAGCGGGTGCTCGCAGCCCGCACCGCACGTGCCGGATCCCCAGGTCGCACAGGTGGTCAGGCACGTGACCGGCTGGCCCAGCCTGCACGGGAACCCGTCGTCGCGCACGCCGTCGCAGTCGTCGTCCAGGCCGTTGCAGGTCTCGGTGTCCGAGGTCGGAACGCAGGTCGCGTCGCAGTCGCCGTCGCCGTCCGGATCGGCCCAGCCCGCCAGGCAGTCGGACCCGCACACGCCGAGATCGCAAACCGCGATCGCGTTCAGGCCGGCCGGGCACTCGTGGCCGCACCAGCTGCAGTTCGACGGGTCCTCCATGAGGTCGGTGCAAGTCCCGGAGCAGTAGGCGAACCCCGGACCGCAGTCGCCGAGCGTGTCCCAGGGAACGTCGCCCGCGTCGGGCGGGGCGTCGGCGGCCGCGTCCACGCCGTCCGCCGACACGTCCGACGGCGAG
>CAZGVR010000103.1:0-9560 GCA_964528945.1 uncultured Myxococcales bacterium | reverse complement strand
TCCGCGCCCGTGCCGGTGTCGGCGTCGGTGGGCGAGTCCGCGAGCGCGTCCAGCCCCGGCCCGGGACCCTGTATCTGCGCGCAGGCCGCGAGGAACAGGATCATGGGGGCAAGGCCTGTCGCGCGCTCCATCATCGGTTTCCACGAAGGATACTCGATCGCGACAACGGATCAACCCGGCCGCATGCGCGGAGCCCGGGTCGCTAGAAGGTCCCACCGATGCCGACGATCGCGGATCCGCCATAGAAGCCGAGCACCGGGTAGAGGACGGTCGGGGCCGTTGCCTGCCCGTCCATTGCCTCCTCGTTGCCGGCCGGTGCACGGGGCTTCCACGAAACGAACGCATCTACGGACATGAGCACACCCGACAACGCTGCCAGCGCCCCGGCCGCGGCCATGGGCCCGTGCGGCGGATCAAAGCCGCTCGGCATATGACTCTCGTGGTAGATCGAGAACCCGGACCACACGCCTGCGAGCGGCACCGAAAGCCCGAACGCGATTGAGCCCAGGACGCGGCACGCCTTGCACCCGGCGGTACCGAGGACCCGTCGTGCCGATGCCGCGCCGGCGGCGATGATGGGCGGCCCGAGAACCAGCGCGACCGATACCGGGATGACGAGCCGGGGCTCCAGATACCCATGCGCCGGCGTGAGGCACGATCCACGGCAATCGACCATCGCCCGGATCACGTCGGCCGACACCTCGGCCGGAAGGATGGCCGTGGACCAGACGATCCCGAAGATCCCCGCTCCGAGCGCCCAGTTCCTCCGTCGTGCCTGACCCTTGCTCCCCTTCACAGACACGGCGCTTCCTTCGTCCCCAGCATCACCTTTCGATGCCGCAGCAGATCCCTTGGAAGGCTCGATTGGAGCGGTGACGTTCGACGGATCGCCCGCACTGCACCAGCCGCCGGACTCGCTCGCGCCCGGCTCGCAGTCCTGAGCGACAGCGATACGTGGAAGGACGATGGCAAGGACAGCAGCGATCACGGGTAGCAACTCGGCCGTCATCGCAATCCCTCCATTCCGATGACCTGCCGCACGATCGAAATGATAGTCCCGAACTGCAGGATTGCCAAGGATGAGCCATCCCCGCCAAGCGGTCAGCCAATCGTGGCGGGCCTCCGGTTGACGGTCGCGGATGACCCAAGGATCGACACACCTTGCCGGTGATGCCACCGTGAGATATGGTCCAGGAATGGAGATGCCGCGATGCAGCAGTTGACGATCGATATCCCGGAGAGCGTCCTGATCGCAACAGGCCAGTCCAGGGAGGAGTTCATCATGGAGGCCAAGATCATCCTGGCGGCCAAGCTCTTCGAGAGCGGCCGGCTCTCCTCGGGCAAGGCCGCGGAGATCTGCGGCATGACCCGATACGAATTCCTCGATGAGGTGGGCCATCGGGGGATCCCGATGGTCGACCTGGACGAGGAAGAACTCGCACGGTAGTTCGTGGATGTCTGAACCCGGCCCCGTCGTTTCGAACAGCGGCCCGTTGATCGTCCTCTCCCGCCTGAAGCACCTCGAGCCTCTCATCGAGGAGATGCAGGCTCAGCGTGCCTTCCTCTCTAGCCGCGTCATCGAACGAGTGTTGAGGGAATCGGGGGAGTAGTAACCGCCTGCGAGATCCCGGATCTCACTCGCCGAGCCAGCCGCAAACGGAGTCGGTGAACGCGAGGCCGGAGAGGTCGGCGGACGCGGGGCCGCACGCGTGCGCGCCCGGGCAGTTGAGCGCGCCGGCCGTGCCGCAGAGGAGCTCGCAGCGGCTCGGGGAGGACGGCGACGCGGGACGGGCGCACTCGAGCGGGGCGGCGCAGTCCGCGTCGCAAGAGCACTCGACGCGCACGGATCCGCCGAGCGTGAACGACGGAAGGCAGGTTCCGTCCGTGCACGACCACCCGTCCGGGCAGGGGTCGGATCCGTCGCACTGGAAGCCGGGGCCGAACCACGAGCAGACATGGTCGAGGTAGTCGTCGACGACGAGCATGCACGGCTGGCCGTTGACGCAGTCGACGTCCTCCTCGCACGGCACGTCACACGCGTTCATGGGTCCGCCCAGGCCGAAGCCTCCCAGGCAAACAGACCCGTCCGGGCAGTCGCAGTCCATCTCGCACGTGCCCATTCCCGGGTTGCACGGCCTGGGCGGCGGGGCCCCGACCACGACCGTGGCCCCGGCCGAGGCGGGTGGTGCGAGCACGGTCCAGGTCCCTGCGGCCGGCAGCTTCAGGGCAATCAGCCTGGTGTCGTGCCAGAGGTCGGCCGGGCACTCGACGCCGACCTCCTCCCAGGCCCTGAGCGTCACCGTGACCGTGAGTGCCGTCGCGTCGATCTCCACGAGCGGCATCGCCCTCTTCTCGCAGCCGCCCATGTCCGCGGACACGGACACGCGGAACGTGCGCTCCGTGTTGATGATAGTGGGATCCACGAGGGTCACGCCCGTGGCCTGCACGTCCACGAGCCGCCACGCAGGGCAATCCGCGGCCGCGTCGTCGTCAGTGGCGTCGGGCGTCGGGTCATCGGCGGCCGTGTCGCCGGGCAAGGTATCGCCCGGCGCGGTGTCGCCGTCATCGTCCCAAGCCGTGTCCGTGGAGTCGCCGATGTCCGTATCGCCCACCGTGTACTCTTTTCCGCCGCACGACACGGCCGCGATCGCGATGGAGGATACGAGCAATCCCGCTTTCATGCCAGACATGTCACCCTTCCCGTGCCGGGACCAGGCACGTCCCGGACGACATAATATACGTCATTTCGAGAGGACGGGCGCGGTATGCACGAGCGCAAGGAAGCGACATCGCCGGATCGATGGTACAATCAACCCGAGGACGCTAGAACGCTACCCTATGCAAAGGGGAGAGGAACCCGATGCGCAAACACATGACACTCGTCGCCGTGGCCACGATCGCGTCCGCGGCAATGGTCGCCGCGTGCGGCAGCAGCGTGTCGTTCCCCGCGGGCGACACGGGGACCGACACCGGGGGGGACTGGGCAGGGGACACGGGCGGGGACACGCACGGCGACACGGGAGGGGATCCGGGAAGCGACACGGGCACGGACTGGATCGTGGAGGACCCGCCGTTCGAGGTGCAGTGCCCGCTCTCGCAGATCCCGACCGAGCAGGTCATACCGCTCGACGTGCTCGTGGTCGTGGACGACTCGCGGTCCATGTCCGAGGAGCAGGCCAACCTGGCAGAGAACTTCCCGAACCTCATCCGCGAGATGCTGTCGCCGCCCATCGATCCCGTGACGGGCAGGCCTGACCACTTCCCGGTCACGGACCTGCACATCGGGGTCGTGTCCACCGACATGGGCACGGGCGGGTACACGGTCGAGACCTGCCCGGATCCGATCGACGGGGACGACGGGATCCTGCAACACGCGCCCAACCCGGCCCTGGCCGGGTGCGCGCCCGCGTACCCGACGTACCTGTCCTACGACGATGACACGGCAGTCGAGGGGGACATCGAACGCCTGGCCACGGGCTTCGGGTGCATAGCCACGCTGGGATCGGGCGGGTGCGGGTTCGAGCAGCATTTCAAGGCCGCGGCCCGCGCGCTCGAGAACGCGGCCCTGGGCGGTCCCAACGCAGGGTTCCTGCGGGAAGGGTCGGTGCTCGCGATCGTGTTCGTGTCGGACGAGGAGGACTGCTCGGTCTCGGACCCCGCGATCTTCAACACGGCCGACCCGAGCCTGGGCCACCTCAACCTGAGGTGCTACCTGCACGCCGAGATGGTGCACGCGGTCGAGACCTACCTGGACGCTTACCTCGCAACCCACCCGATCGAGAGGCTGTACGTGGGCGCGATCGTGGGCGTGCCGGCCGATTCCTCGTGCGAGGGCGCAGGCGACGAGATCGGCGGGTGCCTGGACCACCCCATGATGAACGAGGAGATCGATCCGGTGGATCCCACGCGGCTGCGCTACGTCTGCTCGACCGCGACCGGCAACGCCATGCCCGCGCGGAGGTTCGTGACGCTGGCGCAGGACCTGGGCCAGCACTCCATGGTGGGCTCCATCTGCACGGACGACTTCTCGCCGTTCGTGGGTGAGCTCACGGGCAGGCTCCAGTCGGGGATCGACGAGTCGTCCTGGCACCCGCCCGACCTGCAGCTCATCCCGAGGCCGGGCGATCCCTGCCACTGCGACGCCACGTGCCTGATGATCGAGATGATGCAGGACGCGATGCCCTGCCCGCTCGACAGGGAGTGCTACGAGGCGGACGGCCCGGGTACGGGCTGCACCAGGGCCGAGGTGGACGGCGTCATGCGTTCGCTGTGCGTGATCCCGCAGGCCGGGTCGCGGCTCAAGGGGTGCGTGTCCTCGGAGCCGGACGACTGCGAGTCGCCGGGCGCAGTGCACGTCGCGGACGGGGAGGGCTGGTACTACGTTCCGACCGGCGAGGCTGGCGCGCAGATCGCCTGGAACGGCGACATCCGCCCCACGCCAGGCGCGGACCTGTTCATCGCATGCTGCCCGTGAGACGATTCACGCAACTTACGAGAGCGACGAATGGCATGCAACCGGGATGGGCTCCGGATGCACATTACGGGCAATGGGAGCCTCGCTTCGCATGACAGGGGTCGCCACAGCGCGGGAGAGAGCCGGCGCCGCCTTCCGATGTCTGCTTTGCGTCGCGCTCGCCCTCGCGGGTGGATGCTACGACTCCAGCAACCAGACCGGCCTCGACGCGCGTGTCGACGCCCATGCCGACGCACCGGCGGATCCGATTCCCGATCCCTCGACCGATCCGGGCTTCGAACCTGACCCTGATCCGGACCCCGACCCCGACCCTGACCCTGCGCCGGACGTGCACGCCGACCCGGACGCGGATCCCACGGATCCGTCCGATCCCGAGACCGACCCGCCGGGAGGGACGGTCGGCAGCAGGTGCTGGAGCGTGACCCAGTGCACCGGGGTGCCAGGCCTTGGCCGTCTCTGCATCACGACCATGATGGGTTACTGGGTGTTCCCTGGCGGCTACTGCTCGGCCGCCTGCACCTCCGACGTCGAATGCGGCACGGACGGCGTGTGCCTGAACGTGTACGACATGGGGAGCTACTGCCTGAAGAGGTGCGACTCGTCGGCCGGCTGCAGGACGAGCGAGGGGTACGCGTGCACGACCCTTCCGGTCGCCCCGGCCACGACCGTCTGCTTCCCGCCCGGATGCTGCGGTGAGGACGACTTCTCGTTCCTGGGGCGGTCGTTCTTCCCGTTCCCCGGCCGGATGTTCTTCGCCCTGCCATGAGGCGCAGCCCGCGAGCCTTGATACTGCACCCTCCCGTGGGCATGTACCTGAGGGGAGAGGATCGATCGCAGGGGGCCGTGGGGACCTCGGCCGCCACGAACCTCCGCTTCCCGCTGGACCTCGCACAGACCGCGTCATGCCTGCGCGCCGCAGGCATCGAGGCATTCGCCAGGGACTACCCCTCGGAGGGGTATTCGAGGGACGAATGGGACGTCGTGCTCGAGGACGTGGCGGACGTGCGCCCCGACGCCGTGGTGATGACCGCGACCACAGCCACGCTCGTGAGGGACATGGCCGGTCTCGCCAGGATCAAGTCGTCGTTCCCGTCGGTCGTCACCATGAGCAGGGGGGACTGCCTTGCCGGCTGCGATCCGTCGCTTCTCGACGCGTTCGCCGGCCTGGACGTGGCCGCGTACGGCGAGACCGAGGAGACCATACCGGAGGTCGTCGCCTGCGCGGCGGCGGGGGGGCATCTCCACGGGGCGAGGGGGATCCTGTCGAGGTCCGGACCGGGCGGCACGTTCGCGAGGACGCTTCCCAGGCCCTGGATCCGGGACCTGGACGGCATCCCGCTGCCGGCGAGGGATCTGCTTCCGGCCTCGCGATACGTCAGGCGGCAGCGGCAGCGTGGAGGCCGGGCTGAACGCCGTCAGGGTGACGGGGAGCGATCCGGGCGAGGAACTCGTCCTCCGCTTCCACTGGATCGACACGTTCGTCTGCAGGCCCGGATGCGAGGCCGTGATGGAGCCGGTGGCCGGCGATCCCGTGGGGTTCGTCCGGATCCCGGCGCCGCACCCCGCAGACCTCGTCGTGGAAAACGGCTACTGAGATGACCGCACCCGGACATGCCCCGGCCGCCGCGAGCTGGATCGGGTACTGGGACCGTCAGAAGGTGTTCACGCGGGAGCACTTCGAGAAGAGCGCGGACGTGCTGCTCGAGAGGAGCCGGGCATTCCTCGCGCTCTCGCCTTCCGACGTCGTGATCGACATAGGGTGCGGTCCAGGATCGCTGGCGGCCAGGATCGCGGGGCGGGTGAGGGCCGTGCATTGCGTGGAGACGTCGCGGCGCTACGTAGAGGAGTGCGAGCGGAGGTTCGCGTCCACCGGGAACGTCCACGTTCACCACCTCGACCCCGACAGGTACACCGATCTGGCCTTCCTCTCGTCGGCCGGGATCACGGTCGCGATCTGCCACAGCGTCGCGCAGTACTACCGCGAGCATACCGACCTGGGCAGGCTGCTGGACTCCCTCGCCTCCATCGCGAAGCCCGGGGCCCGCTTCCTCGTGTCCGATCTCCCGCGGGGAGGCGGTGAGGCGCGGGCGGTGGCCACCCAGATATGGGAGGGCATGGCGAGAGGCTACATCGGGTGCGTGGCGAGGTCGCTGATCGCGGCCAGGCTGTCGGACTACTGGAGGATGCGATCTGCCATCCCACTCAGGACGTACCCCAGGGAGACGCTCGCCGAGATCGCCAGGGGAAGGGACATGGAAGCGCTGGTCATCGGGGCCAGGCTCATGATCAACGGCGGACGCAACCACCTCGTGGGCCGCTTCGCCGAGCCCGGGAGGCGTGCCGGCGGTCCCGGGGCGGTGGGCGGGTGAGGACGCACCTCAGGATCCTCGCGGACGTGGCCGCATTCCGCCTGAAGCGGCTCGGGATGTCGAACATCTTCGCCGCCCTGTCGATAATGATCGTCCTGCGCCTCGAATGGCCCGAGATCCTGCTGCGCCTGGGGTTCGTCTTCCTCCTCAACCTGCTGTCGGTGCTCACCAACGACTGCTACGACGTGAAGGCGGACCTCGAGGATCCGGGCAGGGACCGTGGGAGGACGCTGTTCCTGGCCGGCCACTTGCGGGAAGCCGCGGTCACTCAGATCGCCGTCGCAATCCTGCTGCTGGGGGTCGCGATCGCCCACTCGCCCGGCCTCGTCGCCGCGTTCGCGGTCGGGACGCTCACGTCCTGGTCCTACTCGGCGAAGCTCAAGGGAGTCCCCTTCCTCGACATCGCAGCCATAGCCGTATGGGGGCCGTCGATGGTCCTCTCCGCCTTCCCGCTGGACAGGGCCATGGGCTGGACCCTGCTCGGCCAGCTGGTCACGTTCTCCGCATGCTTCCACGCGATCCAGGTCATCAGGGACCACGGCCCGGACGCCGCCGCCGGGGTGAGGACGACCGCGGTCCTTCTGGGGCCGCGACGCAGCACGCTGCTGCTCAGGGGACTCATGGTGATGCCGGCCCTGTACGCGATCCTGATCGTGGACAGGTGGATCGGTCTCGCCCTCCTGGCGGCACCGGTCCTCCCCATCAGCAAGGATCGGGCCACGGCCTCATGGAACGGCATGAGGACGGTCATGGGGCTGTCGTGGATCGCGATGCTGGCGGCCATCTTCTTCTCCCGCCGCGCGACCCACGGGCTGCTCTCGAGCGTGGGCGAGGACGCGCTGATCGAGGCGATTGGATGGCTGAGGTGAGGGGCCGGGACCGGGTACCGCCAGGCGCGGACCTGTTCATCGCATGCTGCCCGTGATCTCGCTGGGCATATCCCGGCCGGCCTGGTCGGTCGAGGCGTCGACCGGATCGTCCTACTCGCAGAACGACACCCTGTCGAACGCGACCGCCACTTCCGTGACGCCCTCCTCGGCCTCCTCCATCCAGACCAGCCCGAACTCGGAGCCGGTCCAGACCAGGCGCACGAACGGCCGCCAGCCGGCCCGCACGTCGACCACGATCTCGTCCCACAGGGCCGCCCCCCCGGGATCCAGGACGTCGAAGTAGATGTCGTAGTCGCACGTAAACGGCGTGTCCGGCCCGTCGTCGCAGGAAGTGTTCCTGCCGTCGATCCACGCGACCCCGAGCTGGCTCCCGGTCCAGGCGAGGGCGCCGCGGCCCGAGAAGTGCGGGGCGTCCGTGACCTGCACCGCCGATCCGATCTCCGCGCCCTCCGGGTCGAGCCGCGACAGGAACACCTCGGTGTTGCCGGACAGGTCGGATTCCCACGCGAGCGCCACCTCGCTCCCGGTCCAGGCCGTGCTCGTGGGCACGTGCGCGACCACGACGTCCGAGCCGACTCGCGCCCCGTCCGCGTCGAGGCGGGTCAGGTAGCTCTCCACGTCCCCGGTCCCGTGCCAGACGCCCCAGAACACGAGGAACTCGCTGCCGGTCCAGAGCGGGCTCTCCGCCCCTGCGGTCGAGGCCGTCCCGGTCGGGGCCGACGAGATGCGCTCGTCCGGCCCTGCCTCGACGCCGTCCCCGTCAGCCAGCGTGAAGAAGACCTCGGACTCGCACGTGGCCATGTCGCTGCACGGCCCGTCGCGGCCGTCCTGCCACAGGACCCCGTACCCGCTCCCTGTCCAGTACAGGCCGCCGGTCGATGAAAAGGTGTCCACGTCGTTCAGACGGGTCTCGGTCGCGAGGGCCGAGCCCTCGGGATCGAGACGCAGCAGGACCACTTCCAGCATCGCGGACGGATCGCCCGACGTGTAGAGCAGGCCGATCTCGCTGCCGGTCCACTGCAGGCGAGGGAACATGCCGTGCGTGCCGGTCGCGGAGTGGTTCGTGACCTGGAACGCGGCGCCGCCCGCCATCTCGCCCGCGGGGTCCACCCTGGCCATGAAGATCTCGGTCCTGAAATCCACGGGCTCGAAGTCGTCCCAGGCGGCCAAGAACTCGCTTCCGGTCCACGCGACCGAGGGATTGAGGCCTCCCGAATCGAGCGTCTCAAGGTGCACGGTGCCAAGCATGGCCCTGGGGCTGTCCGCGATCGCGTCGCAGTCCTCGTCGATCCAGTCCATGCAGATCTCTGCCGCGCCCGGGTGCGCGAGCGGGTCGCCGTCGTCGCAGTCGTTGCCCGGGCAGGCAGTCACCCCGTCCGGCCCGAGGAAGCCGGGGTACCCGTCGCCGTCGGCGTCGTACTGCTCGTTGTAGCAGGTGTTGCTGGACGTTATGCAGGTGTCCACGGTGCAGGGATTGCCGTCGTCGCAGGTCGGGCACGCGATGTCCGGCCCATCCTCGGCACCGTCATCGCCCGCGACGTCCGGCGCGTCAGAGTCGCCGTCCCCGTGCTGGTCGCGATCGTTGCAGCCCGAGCAGGTGAGGAGCGCTGGCCATGCCAGCGCCAGGCACGCACCAAACAACAGTGATCTTCCCATGTTCACCCTCGTCGCCGTCATGGTGGGATGATACAGCATCGACTGGATCCGGTTGATGTGGAGGCAGTACGGGCATCGGGCCGAAGCCGGACCCCGCCTCAACCGTTCCCGGCGGCCAGCTTCAGGCCCGGGATGCGGTCGAAGTGCGAGAGGTTGCGGGTCATAAGGGCC
>CAZGVR010000102.1:0-10085 GCA_964528945.1 uncultured Myxococcales bacterium | reverse complement strand
GTGGAGGGCCACCAGGTTGCGGGTGAGCGTCAGCCCCAGCCCCATGCCGGTACTCCTCCTCGAGTACGACCTGTCGATCTGCTGGAAGGCCTCGAAGATGCGCTCGCGGTCCTCCTCCCTGATCCCGTGGCCCGTGTCGGTGACGTCGATCCTCAGGAATCTCCTCGGCGGCACGTCGTCGGTCCTGTGCACGTAGGCACGGACGGTCACGGTCCCGACCTCCATGAACTTGATGGCGTTCGAGATGAGGTTGCCGATGGCCTGGGAGATCCTGTGCGGGTCCACGAACACGGGCGGCAGCCCGGGCTGGATCTCGCTCTCGAACGCGATGCGCTTGGTCCCTATCTCGTGACGCCCGGACTTCACCACGTTCGAGATCAGCTCCACCGACGGGGTCCACTCCTTGTGGAGCTCGAGCTTCCCGGCCTCGAGGCGCGCGGAGTCGAGTATGCTGTTGATGAGCGCGAGGAGCTCCTCGCCCGCCGTGTGTATGAGCTGGATGTCATCCCTCTGCGTCGAGAGCAAGGAGCCCTCGACCCCCCGGAGCATGAGCTCGGAGAACCCGATTATGGAGTTCAGCGGCGACTTGAGGTCGTGGCTCATCGATGCCAGGAAGACCGTCTTCACGCGCTGCGCCTGCTCGAGGCCGTCTATTGTCCTGCGCTGCGTGGACCGCACCTCCCTGAGCCTGTCCGCGAACCTGCGCGCGGTCTCCTCGAGGCTGGCTATCTCCGCCACGAACGACCTCGATCCTGGCACCGTCACCTGGGCCGCCTCCGGCTTCGCGCCGCCGGCCCTCGCCTTGAAGGCATCCTCGAAGAACCTCGACAGCCTGTCCAGCTCGCGCCCCGCGTGCTTTCCCACCTGCCACGTGACGATCGAGAGCCCCAGGAGCAGCAGGAAGCACAGCAGGGCTGGACCGAACTCGACCTGGGGGATGATGTTGAGCGGCGATCCTCCCTGCCTGAGGAGAACCACGTGGGCCGCCCCGTAGACCTGGTAGACCGCGATGCCGGTGGGGAAGAGGATGAACAGCGACCCCAGCAGGTATACCGAGCCCATCTTCCTGTGGAGGACCGCCGGCTCGGTCGGGGGAGGCATGTACTGGACGAGCCGCAGCACCTCGAGCGTTCCCGTCTGCACGTAGGCGGGCACGGTCGTGAGGAGGAGCATTGCCGGGAGCAGCAGCACCGGCTCGGTGAGGCGCGGATCGATGTCCCTGGCCTGCAGCGCGAGCGGCACGAGCAGGAGCAGCGCCAGCGGGACCTCCAGCGCGAGCAGGCGGAACGGGGAGTGGAAGAGCCTCACGATCACGTCGTCCACGGCGTGGCTGGGCCCTGGCTCGTGCGCGACCCGCTTGCCCAGGTCGTCGATCCGTGCGATCGCGGACCTGGTCCTGAGCAGCGCTGCCGCCAGCGCGAGCACGAGCAGGACCGTCACGATCGCGACGGTCCGCCAGTCCACGGCCGGCCCCTCGATCGCGCGTCCAAGCCAGGCCACCAGCATCGCCTGGATCGCGAGCGGGAGGGTCACCAGCACGGTCGACGCCTGGTAGAAGCGCCGGTTCCTCAGGTCGGGCAGGTAGCGGCCGCCCCTGAGCCCGTCCGTGCTCGCCCTGGTCATCGCGTCCCCACACCTCCCCCGGGATCCTCGCCCGGAGGCGCACCCCCGGCCGCGGAAGCGGAAGGCCCGGACCTCTCTGCCGGGGGAAGGTCCTCCGCGGCCGGCTGGAGCGTGAAGGTGAACCGCGAGCCCTTGCCCTCCTCGCTCCACACCCTGATGGTCCCGCCCTGCAGGTCCAGGAGGCGCTTGCTGATGGCCAGCCCGAGGCCGGTACCCTTGCGGCGCATCGAAGCGGAGCCCGACTGCATGAACTCGCTGAAGATGGTCTCCATGTCCGAGGAAGGGATCCCGGCACCCGTGTCCTCGACCTCCACCTCCACCTGGCCGCGACCCGATCCGGACGCGGGCGGAGTCTCGCGCAGGGATATCTTGACCGTTCCCTTGGGCGTGAACTTGATGGCGTTCGAGACCAGATTGTTCAGTATCTGGTAAACGCGGCGCTTGTCGGCGTGGGCCAGCACCGGCCCCTTGCCGGCCTCGAGGAGAAGGGTCGTGCCCTTGCCCCTGACCTGCCCCATGAACTCCTGGTGGACCTCGCGCGACAGCGCGTCCATGTCGACCGTCCCGGCCTGGATCTGTATCGTCCCGGACTCGATCGCGGACAGGTCTATGATGTCGTTGATGAGGCCGAGCAGGTTCTTGCCGCTCGTGTTGATGATCCGGAGGTCCTCGATCTGGCCTTCGGTCAGGCTGCCCTCGATGCCGTCGATGAGCAGCTGGGAGAACCCCAGGATCGTGTTCAGCGGCGTCCGGAGCTCGTGGCTCACGACGGAAAGGAACTCGCTCTTCTCCTCGTCGATGCGCTTCAGGTCCTCGCGGGAGCGCATGTACTCCCGCATCTCGTCGCCGAACCTCAGCTGCCAGAGGTTGAACGTCGCCGAAAGCCTGCCGGCCTCGTCCTCTGCCAGCGGGAGCGGCAGGATGGCATCCGGCTTCTCGGCGTCCACCTTCATGATCCGGCCGACGAAGTCCTCGATGCGGTCGATCCGCCTGGACTGGTTCGAGACGAAGTACCCCCAGGACAGGATCGCCGGGACGAGGACCAGGCTCGACCCGATCGCCAGGAATACCCAGAATCCCGTTCCCGGTTCCACCGACCCGGTGATGGATCTCACGAGGTCGAGATCGCCCTTCACGAGGGTCCCCAGCATGGCGAGGCACCCGGCAATGGCGGCCGCGAGGGCGATTCCCATCAGTGTCCTCAGTCGCAAGCGAGACCCCCGACGTCGCCCAGCAGGCGACCGAGGCGCGCGTGGGCCGGCAGCCGCTGGAGCGCCCTCCGGACGTACTCCAGGGACTGCGGCACGTGCACCAGGAAGGACGGGTTTCCCTTGACCCTGTCGATGAAGACGAAGCGTCCCGCGTCCTTGAGCTTCCGCTGCACCGACTGGAGGTCGCACCACGTGCGCCACTCCTCGGCGCCCACACCCGGGAAGGACTCGAGCCTCAGCCTCTCCGAGGCGGTCGCCTGGAGGTCCTCCGGGATGGCCTGGTAGGAGTCGTTGAGCAACGCCACCACGTCGTAGACGGCAGATCCCATGAGCGCGTCCTGGAAGTCGATGATGCCGAGGGACTTCCCCGCCCGCCCGCCGCCGCCGGCATCGCCCGCCACCATGAGGTTCCTGGACTGCCAGTCGCGGTGCACGAGCACCCTCGGGATCCGCTCGATCGCGTCCACGAGCGGGCGGAACGCCTCGTCGATCTCGCGCCTGGCTCCCCCCTCCAGCCTCCTGCCGAGCCTCGCCTCGATACCCCACTCGACGTAGTGGGCGATCTCCCACTCCAGCAGGCGGCGCGAGAACGATCGCCCTCGCACCGGATTGGCTTCCGCCGACGATCTCCACCACGCCTGCCACCTCGCGAGCAGGTCCACGGCGCTGCAGTACCACTCCTCGCGGCCGGCCGCCGGCTGGCGCGCGAGCACCGACTCCAGCGTGTCGTCACCCAGATCCTCGAGCACCAGCCACCCGGCCTCGGGCCTGGCACCCAGGATCGCCGGGACCGGCAGGCCCCCGGACGCGAGGTATCTTTGAACCGTGAGGAACGGATACTCGGACGGGATCCACTCGGTGAACTCGTCGCTCTTCAATGGGTCGGCGTTCAGCTCCATCACGACGACGGTCCGCGGCACGCGGCCGGCCGGCAGCTCGACCCTGTGGTAGGACCTGGACGATGCGTCCCCCTTGAGCATCGTGACCCTGCATCCGGCCGCGCCGACGCCCATCGTCTCGCCTATGGCCGCTGCGACCCTGTCCATCAGGCCTCCCTCGGCTCCGGTCCCGTGGTCCGCGAATTTACACCATGTGGGTGCCCCGGGTCGATGCCCGACGGGCTTGGCGCTCCACGGGATCCCGGCCCTGTCCCCTACAGGCCGGTCACGGAGAGGACGTAGTCGCCGGTCGACGACGCAGCGTACCCGTCGACCACCACGTAGTAGGTGCCGGCCGAGAGGGTCCTCGAGAGCATGGAGTTGAGGCCAGCGCCCGAGTCGTCGTCGCAGCCGACCTCGGTGCCGGTGCAGGTCGTCTGCCTGATGAAGAGGATGGTGTCGTAGCCGGTGCCCGAGGTGTCCAGGGTCACGGTCCTCGACGAGGCGAGCGAGAACCAGAACCAGGCGTCCCGGCCGCCCGTCGAGCTCGTGCACCCGCCCCGGGTCGTGTCCGTGAGCAGGGAGTTGTTCCCCCCGTAGACCCCGTCGGCCGTGAGGTTGTAGGCCGTGGCGCACGTGTCGTTGCCCGCCACCGGGATTGGCGTCACGGTCTCGAAGATCGACAACTCGTAGGCGCCGCCGTAGGAGGCGCTGTATGCGTCCACGAACACGTAGTACGTGCCCGGGCCCAGTGAAAGGCGGATCTGGCCGGTCGTGTAGGCCACGCACCCCAGCTCCGGCCCCGTGCAAGACCCCTGCCTGACGTAGAGGTACGGGTAGACACCGGTCCCCGATGCCATGAACACTAGATCCATGCTCTCCGTCAGGACGAGCCTGTGCACGACCTCGCGGCCCGCCCCGCTCGAACTGGCGCAGCTTCCGTACGTGCTCGAGGTGCCGGTCGTGGTGTTGCCGGTCGTGGTGCTGGGCACCGTGACCGTCACGGGGCAGGCGCATGTCCCGTTCGCGCCGTCCAGCCCGTCGCAGTCCTGGTCGATTCCGTCCAGGCAGATCTCGGTCGCGCCCGGGTGCACGGAAGCGGACGCGTCGTTGCAGTCGTTGCCGCCGCAGGAAGACGGTGCATACCCGTCGCCGTCCCCGTCGATGAGCACGTTGTTGCACGTGTCCGTGGCCACGGTGCATGTGTCGGTGGTGCACGCGTTGCCGTCGTTGCACGCCTCGTTGGACACGGTGTGCGTGCACGCCCCCGAGGCCGGGTTGCAGGCGTCCACCGTGCACGTCGTGGTGTCAGCGCAGTCCACGGGATCGTGCACGCAGGCGTCCAGCGTGGCGTCGCACCTGTCGACCGTGCACAGGCTCGCGTCGGCGCACGACGCGGCGTCCGTGGGGTGGGGGCACGAGTCGGTCTCCTCGTTGCAGGAGTCGATGGTGCAGCCGATGCCGTCGTCGCAGTCCACCGACGGGGTCCTCGCGCACACTCCCGACGGGTGGCAGTACTCGATCCCGTTGCAGTACGTGCCGTCGTCGCACTCGGCGTCGGACGTGCACGGCATCCCGATCTCGGTCGGCGGATCCGCAGGCGGATCGGTGGAGTCCACGACCTCGATCGAATCGGGCGAGTCCGGCACGTCCGCCGCGTCCGTGGTGTCGGGCGCGTCCGGTACGTCCACGGTGTCGGCGAGGTCCGTTGCGTCCGGCGAATCCGGATCCAGCGGCACGTCCGTGGACGTGTCGCCCGCGTCGGTGTCGACGCCCGTGTCCTCCCAGGTGTCCGGTGTGAAGTGGTGCGATGACTGGCAGGCGGCGAAGGCCATCGCAGCAACGGCGAGCAGCGTTCTGGTCGTCTTCATGGCGACATATTAATACCATATTTTCGATGGCCGGGCTGCTCAGCGGAGGGTGATGGCTGCGATCTCCGACGAGCAGCCGGTCCTCAAGGGCGGACCCCAGGTCCCGGTTCCGCTCGTCGTGTAGATGGCGAAATCGCCGATCCTGTGCAGCCCTGCGTCGAACCCGTTCCAGATCCACCTGGACACGAGCGTGAACGGCCAGAACTGCCCCGCGTGCGAGTGGCCAGACAGCTGCAGGTCGATGCCGTGCTGCCGTGCGAATGCGAACCCCGTGTCCGGCCTCAAGTACGTCCTGGTCTGCTGCTCGGCCCGGCCCGCGCTCGAGGCGCCCACGTCGGTGGGGGTGTGGTAGAGGAGTATGCTCGGCCTGTCCGGGTCGATGGTCCTGCCGACGCGCTCGGCCTCGGCTTGCGCTTCGCCCTTCCTGTCGTGCTCCGGGCCGTCGACGTCCACGACCTCTCCCCTGAGCACGCGTATCCGCGTCTTCCCGATCGCCTCGAGCGGCCTCACGAGCCCCAGATACCCCTCGTGGTTCCCGGTCACGAAGAACACGCCCTTCCTCGCGCGGAGCGAGTCCAGCGGCTCCACGAACTCGTCGAAGTCCGCGCCCATGCCGTCGAACACGTCCCCGGTGATGAGCACGAGCTCCGGATCGATGGCGGCGACCTCGTGCGCCACGCGCCTCATGTAGCCCGCCCCGTGGACCGCCCCCAGGTGCAAGTCCTAGAGGTGCACCACGGTCTTGCCCTTCCACGCGTCGGGCAGGCCCCTGATCTCCACCTCGATCCTCGTCACCCGCGGCCTGAGCGAGTTCACGACGCCGTAGCCCGTGAGCGCGAACGCCGCCCCGTACGCAGCCACGTACATGATGGCCGTGTCCCAGCGAAGGCCGGCGATCCTCGTGACCCCGTACACGGCCCAGATCGCGACCGACGCGATCAGCAGGTGGACGAGGAGCCCGATCCACGCGGACGCGAGCACCGCGAGCACGTCCGCCACGCGGCTCGAAGTGGTCCTGGCGATCACTGCGGTCACGGGGAACGAGAACGCGAGCACAGCGAGCACGACCGCGATCGCGGCGCGCGCCCTGCCGTCCCCGACGTCCATGAACCTGACCGTGGTCAGCCAAACGAGCGCGTGCGTGCCCAGCAGCACTGACACGGCGATCAGGGCGAACGCCGCGAAGCCCATCACCAGCCTCGCCTTCCCTGGTTCTCCCGGTGCTCCATCCGCGCTCTCTTCCATGATGCTCACGTCCCTGAGACGCATGCCTGGATACGTAGTGCCGGGTCCTCGGGATGCCAGCCCGCCGCTCCCTTCGAGCTAGGGAGGAGGAGGCGGCGGCGCGAACTTCACCCTCTCGGTCTTGAAGGGCTTGTCCAGATCCTCCCCGTACCCCTCTATGACCCACGCGTCTGGCTCCTCGCGGACCACGACGGTCCAGGGGTGCGTGGGCTTTGCCCACTCGTAGCTCGTGAAGGTGCTCTTCTCGGACAGCCCGGCCATCAGGTAGTCGATCGGCGTTCCGCCCATCTCGAGGAGGCTCTGGAGCGACATGGTGGCCATGGGGTCTCTGCCCTCGGCCTTGGCGAGCTGGATCCTGGCGTACTTCACGCCGTACTCGACGTCGAACTTCTTCGGGTCCTCGCAGGCCGCTAGCGAGGAGGCCATTGCCAGCAGGACGAGCATGCTCGCAAGCGAGGGCAGGGCGCGTTTCGTGGTCGGCATGAGGAGACAATAACGGCGCTTCATGCTATCTGGAGCTCCGCCACACGGCGGACTCCAGGAACCTTGCCGCCGACGATGTCATTGTAGATATCCCTGAGGCTCTCCTGCAACTCCTCGAGAGTCGATCCCTGCGTCATGTAATCCGGGAACTCCTCCAGGTACCCGAGCCACATGTCCTCGTCCTGCCAGTAGACGTATCGAACTGTCTGCATGCGAGGATGCTACCATCGCTTTTCGTCGGCT
The DNA here is from genome assembly GCA_964528945.1 of uncultured Myxococcales bacterium. Taxonomy (GTDB): domain Bacteria; phylum Myxococcota_A; class Polyangia; order DRWM01; family DRWM01; genus CAZGVR01. Next base: position 2,531 of record CAZGVR010000102.1, on the reverse strand, counting down.
TCAACTCGGTTGCCCGCGACCGCCCCTCCGACCTATCATGCCCACGCATGAAGCATGAGGCGGACAGCTGCCAGCACCTCGAGCTAATCCACGAGGCCTTCCGCGGGTGGGGCAGGGCGGTCCCTGCCGCCGCGCCCGGGCTCGCCGCGTTCCTGGACGAGCTTGCGCGCTGGTCCGCGCGCTCGCCGCTCACGGGCCTTGCGACCCCGCCCGATCGAGTGGAGCACGGCGTGCTGGACGCGGTCCCGCTCGCCGACGCCGCCCCTCCGGGCGGGTCGATCGTGGACGTGGGCAGCGGCAACGGCCTGCCCGGCATGGTGCTAGCCCTGCTCAGGCCGGACCTGCGGCTCACGCTCGTCGAGCCCGTCGCCCGCCGCTGCGCGTTCCTCCGGACCGCGGCCGCCCTTTCGTCCGTGGACGTGGCCGTGATCCGGAGCCGCGTGGAGGTTCTCGATCTCACCTCGTTCGACGCTGCGGTGTCCAGGGCCGTGTTCAAGCCCGGCCGCTGGCTCGCGCTTGCAGGCCGCCTCGTACGTCCGGGAGGGAGCGTGTTCACTTTCCTGGGAGAGGACGCGACGCACGCGGCCGGTGCGCTGTCCGCCCCGGGGCTGGTGCTCGTGGCATCGGTCCCCTACCGGCTGCCGTGGTCGGGCACGCGCCGCACCCTGATCAGGCACGACCGCTCGGCCCTGGCATGACCTCCTCGACCACCCCTGACGCAACACCGAACTTGCCTTCGTGCCCGATACGGCATAAGTATATTGAAGGGAGTCAGGCCGGAATCATGCTGCCGCCGTTCATAATCGAGGAGATCCGCAGGGAGGAGGAGCGCCGCCGCCGCCGCGACATGCCGCGCGTGGACCTTCCAGAGCCTCTCCCCTTGCCCGGCGGGCCTGCGCGCCCGGACTCGGATCCGGACCAGCGGCGCGAGGGCCCCGGCCGCGACGACCGCTACCGCGACGTGGACTATCGCATCGATTACACGGTCGATTTCTTCAACTGACCAGCCCGCACGGAGAATGACCATGGACGCAAACCTGGATCTCATGCGTTCCCTCGCCCAGAGGACGCCGTCGCGCATCGTGCTGCTGGTCATGGACGGCGTCGGCGACCTGCCGGTGCCGGGCCTCGGCGGCAAGACCCCTCTCGAGGCCGCCTCGACCCCCAACCTCGATCGCCTGGTCCCGTCGTGCTCGCTCGGCCTGCTCGACCCGGTCATGCCGGGCGTGACGCCTGGATCCGGGCCGGGCCACGTGCCCCTGTTCGCGTACTTTCCCGTGGCGTCGCTCGTGGGGCTCGGTGTCCTCGAAGGACTGGGCATCGGCTTCGACTTCTCGCAGCGCGACGTGGCCGCCCGCTTCAACTTCGCGACCATGAACCCGGCCGGCCTCATCACGGACAGGCGCGCGGGCCGCATCAACAGCGAGGAGTCCGCGGCGATCTGCGCGAGGCTGCAGGAGGCCATCCCGTCCGTCGCCGGTGCCGAGATCCTGGTTCGCCCGGTCAGGGAGCACCGCGGGCTCGTCGTGTTCCGCGGTGACGGCCTGGGCGCGAGGCTGCCCGACACTGATCCGCAAGCAACGGGCGTGCCCGCGCTCGAGCCACGCGGCCTGGACTCCACGTCCGAGCGCACGGCCGCGGCCGCGGCCGAGTTCGTGAGTCGCGCGAACTCCGTGCTCGCTGGCGAGAAGAAGGCATCCACCCTTCTCCTGCGCGGGTTCTCGCGCTACGAGCCGCTCCCTGCCTATGGCGACGTGTTCGGCCTGCGCCCTGCCGCCATCGCCGTGTACCCCATGTACAAGGGCCTCTCCCGCCTCGCGTCCATGGAGGTCGTGGAGGTCGCTGGGTCCACGCTCGCGGACGAGGCCGTGGCCCTGCGCCGCGCCTGGCCCACTCACGACTACTTCTTCGTGCACGTCAAGAGGACGGACTCGTGCGGCGAGGACGGGGACTGGAAGGGCAAGACCGCGGCCATCGAGGACGTGGACCGCACGCTCCTGCCCGCGATCCTCTCCATGGATCCTCCCCCCGACGTCCTGGCCGTGACCGGGGACCACTCCACGCCCTGCGCGCTCGCCTCGCACTCCTTCCACCCCGTGCCGCTCCTCGTCCACGCAAAGGACGTGCGGCCCGACAACGAGACGCGCTACTCCGAGCGCACGTGCGCTCGCGGCAGCCTGGGCCGCATGCGTGCTCGCGAGCTGATGCCTCTCCTCATGGGATATGCGGGCAAGCTCCAGAAGTTCGGGGCGTGAGGCCTGGCGCAGGGGCAGGGGCTCACTTCCAGCACTTCCCCCTCTCCCCGAGGACCTCGACGAACCGCTCGCCCGACCTGTCGTAGGTGCGCTCCACGTCCGCCGGGAACAGGCAGGCCGGAAGCTCCCCGCTCCTCCTGTGGTAGGCCAGGCACTCGCAGCACACGCCCTTCCTGCTGCAGGGCTCGTACGTGCAGGTGCAGTCCTTCTTGTTCGCCGCGACGTTGCACTGCTTCATGGCTTTGCTCCGAGTCCGTACTCCTGCCTGAGGTAGGT